>DATIGJ010000120.1:0-3302 GCA_035454765.1 Patescibacteria group bacterium | reverse complement strand
ACAGAGTAGTTAATTTCTTAAAGAAAAAAGAACAGGAAGATTATTACGATAAAAAAACCAACTTCAACCCATTCGCCGTTTCTACGAAAGAAAAATAGGGTACGCCTGGAGGGACCCTCCTACGCTAAAGCTTCGGAGTGCGGGAATCCCTCAGATAGTATCCTTCTCTAAATCTGGAGTATACCCAACATAGTATCTTTTGGTGACACTGTTTAGCAGAATATATGTATAAAACATTTTATGAAGCCTGCTATCTGTAGCTTTAGCGAAAGATAGTACCCCTGGAGGGACTCGAACCCCCAACCTAATCGTTAGAACCGATGTGCTCTATCCATTGAGCTACAGGGGCGGTTTGGTTAATCGTAATTGTAACAAAGTTGGCTTTTTAGTTCAATGTGAAGAAAGAACTTATGCGTAATGGTTTGGAGAAATTTTGCGTGTGTGGCTCATTTTTTTTGCAGCCTTTTCCTTCAGCATTTCTTTTTTTGCTGCAAGTCTTTTTGCTGTTTTGTGCGGATGTTTTTGTCTTTTATTGCCGACACCAGTATCTCTTTTTGCCATGGATCTATTATACAACATTTTTTGCTGGAAAGCACGCGGAATTTACATTACAATAGAAACTATGGCATCGGAATTAGAATATAGCTATCCTGTTATTGAAAACACTGTTAATAACGATTCTGCTCCAAAATCGTTGCCTCCCGAAAAAGTGTTTGTGATCGCGGTTGTCGTTATTCTTATCGCAGGGGCTATTATCTATGGCATAAGCAACATGATAAAAGCACCTTCAGATTATCAAAAACTTGATTTGAATAGCAAAAAGTCTTCCACGCAAAATGAACAGGTTGCAGGATCCAGTGTCGTCGGTCCCTATGGTAAACCAAACGTTCTTCCGACACCCACGCCAACACAGGTTCCTTCCCCGACGGAAGCTCCACAAGAAAATACATCTCATCCAACAGCAACGCCGACAAATAAACCTGATCCAACAAGTACTCCAACTCCGACACCAACTGTTACACCAACATTTACTCCGGCACCAACCGCAAGTCCAAGCGGGACGATAACACCAACAGGAACAGAATAATTAGATGACTAAATCCAGAGAGAGATTTGCGGCTTTTGGTGAATGAGTTAACGAACCAAGCGAGATAATATCAACGCCTGCCTTTACCCATTCAGTAATGTTTTCTTTTGTGATACCACCTGAGGCTTCATAGACAATTCCATCAGATGTTTCTCTTTTATTTATTATTTTTTTTGCTTCCTGAGGAGAAAAGTTATCAAGAAGAATCGCAAGCGCGTTCGTTGTTTGGTGATTCGAAAATGTATCAACAAGTTCTTTTAAATGATCTTCGTTTTCTACTTCGATTTCAATTAACATGTTTTCGACTGAGGATAATAATTTTTGTAATACTGCTTTTGGAGAAAGAGAAAAAATATGATTATCTTTTACTAAAATACCATCAGACAAGTTTAATCGGTGAGTTAATCCCCCGCCGACTGCAACTGCCTTTTTATCAAGCAGTCCCCAGTGGGTCTTTCGGGTTGCAGCAATCTGTGGTTTGTCTCCGTCTATTTTACTAAGAACTGATGCGGTTTCTGTGGCAATGCCACACATGCGTTGCAACATATTGAGCAGTATTCGTTCGTAGGCAAGGAGTTCATAAAGACTTCCGGAAAGAGTAAGTAACGTATTACCTGCTTGGAGATGATCCGTATCTCGTGCTTCCTGTTTAATGTCTAAAGAGGTGTGTTTGCCAAGTAAAAATAGTATTTCTTCTATTCCTGCGACAATGATATTTTGTCTCGTGATAATTCGAGCCGAGACATGTTTATCTTCATCAAAAAGTGTTTTTGTCGTCAAATCATTCTGTACCTGGTCGTTTTTCATGAGCCAGGAAAAGAGATCTGAGACAAGGTGTTGATAAAATTGATTTTCAATAGTTAATTGTTCTTTTTTTTGAAAATATGTAGTGATAATTGTCTGCGTATTCATGGGGATATTGTAGCATATCGTTTCAGGCGATACCGACGAGGATAACACCGAGCGCAGCAAGAGTGATTCCAAACGCGTGCTTTTTATCAATTTTTTCTTTGAGAATAAGCCAGGCAAGAACTGCGGTGATTGCAACATAAATACCACTGATTGGAGTAACAAGCGAGATGAGTCCTTCATTGGCAGCAAGATGGAAAACAAAAAATCCTGTTTCAATCATTCCGACTCCAAGAAATGTTGCGAGATAATTTTTTCGACTCAACGGAGGAAGCTTTCTTCCTTTTTTATCAAGTAAGATAAAAATAACTGAAACAATTAAAGAACCAAATGCATAGGTAAAGAGATAGGTATAGATGTCGCTTTGTGTCATAAGAAGTTTTATCAGAAAGTCAGCAGTTCCAAGCATGAAGACTGCAAGAAGTGCCAAAAATAACCAGGTACCAATAATAATTTTTTGTTTTCTATCAGGGAGTGCAACAAAAATTGTTCCAATAATAATCAGAGAAATTGCTAAAAATTGAAATTGGCTTAGTTTTTCGCCAAGAAAAAGGAATGAAAGAAGTACCGTAACAAAAGGATAAGTTCCGATAACTGTTCCGGTAAGTGCTAATTTTCCCTTACCGATTGCATAGTAATAGGAAAAAAATAATGCCGAAACGATACAGGTAAATGGCAATAACTGCCAGAATTTATCAAATTGTACTTCATGGGCAAGTGCAAAAGGAATAAAAATTGTAAAACCCATAAGTCCTGCAAGAACATTATTAAAAAGTTCCGAAGTTTTGTTGAGACCTTTTTTGACAAAGATTTGTCCTACGCCCCAAAGAACTGCTGCGAGTAATGAATACAAAAGCCACATGGTATAATTTAGTATCAAGTATAAAGTATCTTGTATTAAGTATCAAGGAAATTATGAATACAATTCATGGTGTTGTACAAAAAGGACATAGTAGAGGAAAAAAACTCGGTTTTCCGACGATGAATATTCCTTTCACAGAAAATATTGAGGAAGGGATTTATGTTTCCCAAATTGTAATTGATCAAAAAGAATATAATTCGTTGACATTTATTGGTGCGGCACAGACCTTTGGTGAAACAGAAATAGTCGCAGAGACATATGTTTTTGATTTTTCGGAAGATGTGTATGGTAAGTCAGTGATAGTTACACTAGTAAAAAAACTTCGTGGTAATCAAAAATTTGATTCAGAAGAAGCATTAGTTTCACAAATGGAAGAAGATAAAAAAAATGCATTAGCATTTTTTGATAAGTCAATAAATAAATGACTCCAACTCAGTTATTTTC
>DATIGJ010000119.1:0-12533 GCA_035454765.1 Patescibacteria group bacterium | reverse complement strand
GGTATGAAACCACATATGAACGAATCACCAGTACCAAAAGACTATCTGACAAAAAATCATATTGTTTTTGATGTTGTCTATACACCAGCAGAAACAAAATTGTTACAAGATGCAAAAGGAAAAGGAGCAACGGTTATTTCTGGAACAGAAATGTTTCTTGAACAAGCAATCGCACAATTTAAACTCTACACAGGACACGATGCACCGATTGATACAATGAGAAAAGCATTACTTAAATAATATGCAGATAAACTATTGTTTACCAATTATAAAAACAAAAACAAAAGATATTTTCAAAACAGTTAAGGAAAATGAAAAAGCGTATCAATATTTTGAAATATGGCTTGATTATATTGAAGATCTTGATGAAACATTTATTATTAAAATAACGACAATGCTTCAAGAGAGGCTCATCCTCCTTTTCCGACGAAAAAATCTTGAACCGATTCAGATGGATATTGAAAAACGTCTTGACCTGATTTTACTCATCAGCAAATCAGAAACATTTCTTGATTTAGATATTTCTCAAGAAGAAGAACTTGAATATCTCCTTGATAACCAATTACATATCCATCTCATCTTGTCATATCATAATTACAAAGAAACACCGGATAATGAAAACATTAAAAAAATTCTTGACGATATGGAACCATACCATCCAATGATTTATAAAATCACAACAACCTGCAATGAAGAAACCGATGCAGTCAGACTGTTACAGTTCCAAAAAATCCTCAACGCAGAAAAGAAAAAACATATTATCCTCGGCATGGGAAAATTTGGTACAATAACAAGAGTGTTTGGAACACTTTGGGGAAACGAAATGATCTTTGCACCAAAAACAAAAGAGGAACAATCAGCACCAGATCAATTAACCAAAGATGAATTAGAGCAAATATTTGAAAAATTAAATACTAATACGAGTAACTAAACACAAACATTATGGCTGGCAATACATTCGGACAATTATTTACAATAACAACTTTTGGAGAATCCCACGGCGGTGCGGTGGGTGTTGTTGTGGATGGTTGTCCTCCCGGATTGGAATTAACAACTGAAGATATCCAAAAAGAACTCGATAGACGAAAACCCGGACAAAGTGATATCACAACACCTCGCAAAGAAGAGGACACCATTCACATCATGTCAGGGATGAGTGACGGTAAAACAACTGGTACACCAATCATGCTTCTTGCATACAACAAAGATGTTAAATCAGAAGATTACGAACATCTAAAAAATCTGTATCGTCCAGGCCATGCCGACTACACATTCGAAAAAAAGTATGGTATCCGTGACTGGAAAGGAAGTGGACGAGCATCAGCACGAGAAACACTCGGCCGTGTCGCCGCAGGAGCGATTGCCAAAAAATATCTCAAGGAAAAACTCGGAATTGAATTTCTCAGTTATGTTGAAAGTATAGGGGAACTTAAAACACGAATTGATTTTGAAACGGTTACCCATGAAATGATCGAATCAAATATTATCCGCTGTCCTGATCACGAAATTGCAGAAGCGATGATCAAAAAAATCGAAGAAGTTCGAGATGCTGGGGATTCAATTGGTGGTGTTATGCGCGGCGTTATTAAACACGTTCCCGCAGGACTTGGTGAACCTGTTTTTGACAAAATTTCAGCCGATCTTGGCAAGGCAATGCTTTCAATCAATGCCGTAAAAGGATTCGAAATCGGAACAGGTTTTGAAGGAACAAAAAGGCAAGGAAGCTCACATAATGATGAATTCTATACTGATGATCAAGGCAATATAAGAACACGAACAAATAACGCCGGTGGCACACTTGGTGGTATTTCTAATGGTGAAACCATTTATTTTCGAGTTGCATTCAAACCTGTCTCAACAATAAGCCGTCAACAAAAAACGGTAAACAAACAAAAAGAGGCAGTAACACTGGAAGCAACTGGACGCCACGATCCGTGTGTTCTGCCCCGCGCAGTACCAATTGTAGATGCAATGGCTGCGCTTGTCATCATGGATCATTATCTTCGCCACAAAGCACAAAATTTATAACTCATGAAAAAAGCAACCATAATAGGACACGGCAGATTCGGACAAACCCTTGAACGTCTCCTCAAAGATAATTTTGAGCTTACCATTTATACCCGAAACGGAGAAATCAATCTTGAAGAAGCATACAAAAATGAAATTATCTTCTACGCCGTGCCCATCGCTTCTTTTGAAGAAGTCATCAAAGAACACAAACAATACTTTCGCCCCAATCATGTCTTAATAGATGTGCTTTCAGTCAAAATGCATCCAAAAAATATTTTAGAAACATATCTCAAAGATACAAAGACACAAGCCCTGCTGACACATCCGATGTTTGGACCAGACAGCAGTAAAAACGGTTTCGAAAACCTGCCTATAATATTAGATAAATTTAAAACCTCTGATGAAACTTATAATTTCTGGAAAAACTATTTTACAGAAAAAAAATTACATGTCATTGAGATGAGTGCAGAAGAACATGACAAGTTAGCAGCAAATTCACAGGGACTTACACATTTTATCGGAAGGCTCTTGGATGAATTTGCTATGCAGCCAACATCTATTGACACCGTTGGTGCAAAAAAACTTCAGGAAGTAAAAGAACACACCTGCAACGACACCTGGGATCTTTTTATTAATCTCCAACATTTCAATCCGTACACCAAAGAGATGCGAATCAAACTAGGAGAGGCCTATGACAAATTGTATCGCAAACTCATTCCTACGCAAAAAGATCCCAACGTTATCACCATCGGTATTCAGGGAGGAAAGGGAAGTTTTAATGAAGAAGCAATTCAGTATTATCTCCAAAGAAATAATATTACAAATTATAAAATCGAATATCTCCATACTTCTGAAAATGTCTTGCGAGCACTCCATGAAGGAGATATTGATCAAGGACAATTTGCGACACATAATTCCATTGGTGGGATTGTCATGGAATCAGTTGAAGCAATGGCAAAATATAAATTTCATATTGTTGAAGAATTTGCGATTAAAATTGCACACACGTTAATGATTCACAAAGATGCACTACTCAAACAAATAACAACGATTATGGCGCATCCACAGGTCTTTGCGCAATGTAAGAGTACACTCGCACAAAAATATCCTCATCTGAAACAAGTTTCAGGAGAAGGGGAGATGATTGACCACGCTCTGGTCGCAAAAGAACTCTCAGAAAATAAATTACCGAAAGAAATAGCAGTGATGGGCAGTAAAGTGCTAGCGGATATGTACAATCTGAAAATCGTCGAAACCGATCTGCAGGACCTGAAAGAAAATTATACTAGTTTTCTCTTAGTAAAAAGATAACATGCTATAATCAAATCTATGAAAGATCAACTCATTAGCTTAAAAAACGCAGCACTTTCACTCATTCTTGAAAGCTCTAGCGCATCCGATCTTGAAGCAATTCGTATACAATTCCTTGGACGAAACGGAGAGTTGACTCAACTTCTTAAAGAACTCCCAAAAGTACCCATTGCGGAAAAACCCGAAATTGGACGCCTTGCCAATGAAGTAAAAACTATCATAGAAGACACAATAAAAAATCAATCACAAACAATCGGAAAGAAAAAAATCAGTACCACATCATTTGATGTAACAGAACCAGGAATCAAACCACAACTTGGACACCTCCATCTTGTGACACAAGCAATTAGAGAAATAACCGATATTTTTCAAAGAATCGGTTTCTCACGCGTTCGTTACCCTGAAGTCGAATGGGATTGGTATGCATTTGAAGCGTTAAATTTTCCAGACAATCATCCGGCACGCGATGATTGGGAAACATTTTTTATCAAACAACATCCTGATCCGAAAAAAGGACCAGTCGTTCTCACACCCCATACTTCATCCGGACAAATCAGAGAAATGGAACGAATTGTAAAAGAGCAGAAAGGAAACGATATTAGCATCCGCATGCTCAATATAGCCAAATGTTATCGTAGACAATCAGATGTCAGTCACACACAAATGTTTCATCAATTTGAAGGACTTGTTGTCGGAAAAGATATCTCAATTAAACATTTAAAGGGTACCTTAGATTACTTTGTTAAATCGTATTTTGGAGAAGAACGCCTTGCCAGAATTCGTCCCTATCACTTCCAATTTACTGAGCCATCTTTTGAAGTAGATGTCACCTGTGGCGTCTGTCTTGGTAAAGGATGCAAAGTGTGCAAAGAAGGTTGGCTTGAAATGGGAGGAGCAGGCATGGTCCATCCAAACGTACTGATAAATTGTGGAATCGATCCCAAAAAATACACAGGATTCGCTTTTGGATGGGGAGTAGAACGGGTACTCATGATGAAAGAGGGTATTCAAATCGATGACCTACGAATATTATACTCAAACGATTTGGATTTTTTGAAACAATTTTAAATCTATGAACATAAAAATTCTTGACTCATGGCTTCGTGATTATGTCACGACAAAAGCAACACCAAAACAAATTGGTGAAAAATTATCACTTGCAAGTGTTTCAGTCGAACGGATCGAAAAACTTGGAAATGATTTTATCTATGATATTGAAGTTACAACCAATAGGCCAGAACTTATGTCGGTAATTGGTCTTGCCCGTGAGACAGCGGCAGTTCTTAAAGCAAATAATATCGATGCAACATTTACTGAACCAAATCTCCAAAAACCAATAACAGGAAATGAAGTCAAAATCACGATTAAAAACGACCCAAAGCTCGTCAATCGTGTCCTTGCTGTTGTGATGAAAGTAACAGTAAAGCCATCGCCAAAAACCATTACCGAACGGTTGGAATCAACCGACATCCGAAGTCTTAATAATCTTATTGACGTAACAAATTACACTATGCGCGTCATAGGACACCCAACACACGTCTTTGATTATGATCGACTAAATACAAAATCACTTACGATTCGAGAATCAAAAAAAGGGGAAACAATAACAACGCTTGATAAAAAAACCTTTACTCTTAACGGCGGCGACATCATCGCCGAAAATGACCACGGAGAAATTGTTGATCTTTTGGGTGTTATGGGACTGGAAAATAGCGTCGTCACCGATCAAACAAAACGTATTCTTTTCTTTATCGATAATTGTGATCCTAATCGAATCAGAAAGACATCAATGGGATTGGCAGTGAGAAGTGAAGCAGCAGTTCTTAATGAAAAAAATATTGATCCTGAACTTGCAATGAAAGCACTGCTGTTTGGTATTGAACAATTTGAAAAAATCGCCGATGGGAAAGTCATATCAGAAATTATTGATATCTACCCAAATAAAGTAAAAACGAAACCAATTACGGTTACTGAAGAAAAAATTCAGTCAGTCATTGGCCTCCCGATTTCATTAACAAAAGCACAAGATATGTTGAATGATCTTGGTTTTACCGTTGAAAAGGAAAACAATAAACTGATTGTGATACCGCCGACATTCCGTGCAGGTGATATGGAAATTCCAGAAGATATTATTGAAGAAATCGCGCGCATGTATGGTTATCATAATATTCCAAATGAATTACCACCACTGAGTGTTGGAACAACAACATCTTCACAACAATTTTCATGGGAAAATCATATTAAAGATACAATGAAATATTGGGGATTTACCGAGGCGTACACGTATCCAATGGTTTCAGAAAATCTCTTTGAAGGGAAAATTGAAAATGCAGTAACAATCCAAAACCCACTTGCAGATGATATGGTCTACATGCGACGAACACTCGTTCCAAGTCTTCTCAATATTGTTGCAAAAAATAAAAACTATGATTCATTCCGTATTTTTGAAATTGCCAATATTTACGAACAAAGAAAAAATAACTTACCTGATGAACGTTTACAATTTGCCGGAGTTATCAAAAAACCAAAAATCTCATTTTACGAAATAAAAGGCATTCTTGAACAACTTTTGCATGATCTTGGAATTACTCAACTTACCTGGAAACCGTTACCGGAAGGGGAGGGAGCACATATTTTTATTGAAAAAGACTCTCTTGGTGATCTCGAAATTCTTGATAATGAAACACTTACCTTTGAACTTGAATTTTCAATCATTCTTAAACACGCAACAGCAAAAAAAGTCTATCAACCAATCAGCAAATATCCAGCTGTGTTCGAAGATTTAGCGATAATTGCACCAACCAATATAACTACTGGCGCGCTTTTTCATGAAATCAAAAAACAAAGTGATTTAATCCGTGAAGTGTCCCTTCTTGATAAATATGAAGACACTCGAACGTTCCATATTATCTATCAAAGTTATCAAAAAAATTTGACGAGTGAAGATATTGTTCCTGTCCGAATGAAAATTTTAAACACTCTGAAAGAAAAATTTACTGCACGGTTAAAAGAATAAAAATTTGATACCCTAGTTAGATCGCTTCGACGATGTCCAAACAACTTTTTCTCCCTCTTGTCTAAACGGTCTCCCTTGCAAATGAAAAATCTCTTGCAGTCTTCTTCTGATTCCCGGTCTTGATTGATCTCGTAACATTACTCGGATCGGTTTTTCTGCAATACTAAACTCTATCGAGGAATTGACAACACCCACACCATCACCATCTAACTGCAAATATATTGGATCTCCTTCAGGAAGATCAATCCTAATCTTTTCCGCTCGAAATCGCTGTTCAAATTCCGATTGTTTGCCCGGATGCGTTGCATCAAAAATAAGCCCGGAAAGCACACTTGCGGCAATAGTAAATTTACTTTTGAGTACAGGAACATCATTAAATACAATTGATAGTAATTCTTTTCCATCATATGCTTGATCAGGATCAAAAGCAATAAATCCACCTTTTCCTCCATTGAGAACAAATATTTCAGGTGTTTTAAAAGTCTTTTTTGTTTGGTTCTCATTTGTTGTTACCTCAGCAGTAAATTCTTTAGCATCATTTACTACTTTAGGCACCAATGGTAAGTATCCCCAAAACCCACCTCTTTTACTTTTTGTTCTGTCTTTTTGATTAAACAAACCTCCAATAAGTTTTCCAAGACTTGCGTTCGATAAAAAATAGAGATCCCGTCCACCATTTGCAGTCCCACCATCAATCCTTGCTCTTATAATATCCATTTCATAAGACTTGCCCTCTTCAAGAGTTCGAGCAACACCTCGTTCAGATAAATAATTTCCTGTAGCTTTTTGAAAAAGTTTTATTGAACCGGCCCCTCTAACTGCAAAAAGAAGAGGTAATTGATCCGAAGGAGTAGGATTATCGACTAATGCTTCTACAGCTGTTCTTAATGCGCCGTCTCCACCAAAGATACCAAGACCATGAACATTGCCGATGGAATCCTTGATGGCTTCTTGAGCTGCCTCTACACTCGGTGTTCTTTTGACATCAACTTCAAATCGTCTCCTTGCCAATCGATTAACAATTCTACCAAGTTTTCGTTCCTCTTTTCTTGAAAGGTCTTTTTTTGCAACAATTAAAAGTTTATTACCTCCGGCTTCAACCATATGAGGAAAATTGTACCACAAATGCTTATGCTTTAATACTATGGGGTGGGAGTTTCGGTTGGAGAATCTTGTACACCTTGTACGCTTTGTTTTAACTCACCTGGAGGATTATACTGCTCTTCACCAGAATGCTTTTCTGCAATCCATGCATCAATCCCTTGTTGCCAACGATTAACGCCGTCTGTTGAAACGGGATCAGACTCCTGAAAAACAAAATAATTTTTTCCATCTTTTGCTTTATAAACTGGCGATTCACTTGTTGGTTCTGTACCTTTAATAAAATACTCTTTACGTGTCCCTTGACCACCATGAGGTAGACCGCCAACGAATGAATCAACATCAAGTGAAATGACATTACCCGGCTGCTCGAATTCTTCATCAGCACTGCCTTTCAAAACAAAAGTCATAATTTTATTCCAGATAGGGGATGCACCAGTGACACCAGATGCAATGGCCTGATTCATCGGACTATTATCATTATTACCAACCCAAACACCAACAACAAAAGATGGCGTATACCCAATCGTCCAGTTATCACGCTTTAAATCAGTCGTACCCGTTTTTACTGCAACTGTCCTTCCTGAAACATTTAAATACGAGTTTGGCCCAAAGGTATCTGTTCTCGCACCATTATCAGAAAGAATATTCGAAATAAGATAGGCAACTTCTTCAGAAAGCACTTTCTTTCCATCAGTTTTTTTATGTTCATATAAGACTTTGCCATCTTTATCTGTCACTTTCAAAATGGACACAGGATCTTGCCTGATACCTTTATTGGCAAAAACACTATATGCTGTCACTTCATTCAGAAGCGATGTCTCACGTCCTCCAAGAACAAGAGAAAGACCGACATTTCTCATTGCCTCATCAGTCGGTTCCCAATTTTCAATACCCATCTCATATCCTTTCTGCATGACCGATTCAACACCAACCATCGCCAACATTTTCACCGCTGGAATATTCAAAGAATTTGCAAGCGAATATCGTACGGAAACAGGTCCACGGAATTTGCCATCATAGTTGCCGGGAACATATGTTTTTGATTCAACTGAATCAGGTGTCGGAAACTCGGTCTTCGTATCCATCAGAAGTGTTGCCGGAGTATATCCTTTTTCAAAAGCCGCAGCATAGACAACCGGTTTCATGGACGATCCTGGCTGTCTGGTATTGGAAATAGCAACATTGAAATTGCCATCATTCTCCGTATCAAAATAATCTTTACTTCCAACCATCGCAAGAATTTCGCCAGTTTTTGGATCCGCAACAACTGCTGCACCGTTGCCAACTTCATACTCTTTCAACTCTTCAACTTCCTCCTTTACAATTTCTTCAGCTTTTTTTTGTACATCGTAATCAAGCGATGTCGTCACTTGTAAACCGCCGGTTGTTACCATATTGTCTCCAAATTGATCAGCAAGCAAATCACGCACATACATTACAAAATGAGGTGCATTTATTCCAGTCAGATTTTCCCTTTTAAAAGAAAATCTTTTAATTTCTTTCAATGCCTTTTCTGATTCTTCTTTCGTAATATATTTATCTTCAACCATTCGTTTTAATACCGCCTCACTTCTTCCAATATAGTAATCATTACCTGAAAAAGGGGAGTAAAGACTTGGACTTTGTGGAAGTCCGGCGAGAAACGCAGCTTGTGCCAAATTTAATTCATTTACTTTCTTACCAAAATATCGCTGTGAAGCAGCTTCTACACCAATCGCTGAACCACCATACGGAATATTATTCAGATACATCTCAAGAATCTGATCTTTACTATATGCCTGATTTACCTGAATGGAAAGAATCAATTCTTTAATTTTACGGGGAAGACTTCGTTCATTGGTCAGCAACACATTCTTGACCAACTGTTGACTAATTGTCGAACCACCAGCAAGCCCTTGTCCGAGAACTGCATTTTTCGCAACGCGAAGATACGCAATCGGAGAAAATCCTTGATTGGTATAAAAATCCTTATCCTCGATTGCGATTGTTCCTTGTTGAAGATATTTTGGAATTTCTGACAATTTCACATACGTTCTATTTTCATCCTGATAAACAGAATAAAGAAGCTTGTCTTCGCGGTCATAAATTCTGGTCGCGTCAGTGTATTTGCCAACAACAAGTTTTCCCGGAGTGGGCAAATCACGACTATACCAAAGAAAAAGAAGAGGTGTCGCAATGACAAGAGCAACCAACGCAAAAAAAGCATACTTCACCAATTTGCTGAGTGCAAATAATTGGGAAGGATTAAGTTTAAAGCCCGGCCGAAGGAGTCTCCGCCGCCTTCTTGAAGAAGAATAATCCATAGAAGTAGAACTATTATAGCAAAACCGAATGGATGTGCAAATTTGCTATAATACGGTTCAGATGGCTCTTATTTACGAAACACCACATTTTATAATTGAATCTGCTGAACAACCTTTTGTAAGCCGAGAAGAAGGAGGCCATATTCGTATTATGCCCAAGGTTAAAGTTGAAGATAGAACAAAACTCTCTCCAGAACTTGCAAAAGAATTGATGAAATTTTCTATGATAGTAGGTGAAGCAATGAAAGTTGGGATGGAAAAATGCGGAGTCGAACTCGGTCGAATTAACTACCAAGACATGGGTAATTGGGGACCCACACTTCATCTCCATATCTTTGGACGAGCCAAAACCGCAATCAAACAGAAATTTGGAGAGGCTGTTTCCTTACCAAAAAGAGACACCGGATTTTATGATACTTTCAAGCCGTTAGATGAAAAAGATAGAAGTATCATCAAACAGGAAATTGAAAAATTAGTCGAGACTGAAAAGTATAAAAATTTTTGAATGATTCTGCTAAAATAAAAATATGGATAAAATTGATGAATTATTAACACGTGGCGTTGATGGTGTCTATCCGACAAAAGAAGCGCTTGAAAAAGTGCTTCGTTCAGGAAAAAAACTCAAACTCTATCAAGGGTTTGATCCGACGGGAACACAACTACATATTGGTCATATGGTTGGATTTCGCAAGCTGCGCCAATGGCAGGATCTTGGACACGAAGTAATTTTTCTTATTGGCGATGGTACAGGACAAGCTGGTGATCCTTCAGGTAAGTTAACTGCTCGCGACAAATTTCTGACCAGAGATGAACTTCGTGAAAATGCAAAAAACTACGTCATGCAAGCAGGAAAAATTGTTCGGTTTGATGGCGAAAATCCAGTCAAAATTTTGTATAACGGAGACTGGCTCAATAGTTTGAAGCTTACAGATCTTCTGGAAATTTTCGGACATCTTTCGTTGCAACAACTGATTGAACGGGATCTTTTTCAGGAACGAATAAAAAACAACCAATCAATCAACATGCGTGAATTTATTTATCCGGTATTACAAGGATATGATTCGGTCGCAATGGAAGTTGATTTGGAACTCGGCGGCAGTGATCAATTATTTAATATGCTTGTTGGCAGACAGTTGATACAAGATTATCTGAAGAAAGAAAAATTTGTCATGACCACACCGCTTCTTGCAGACTCATCAGGAAGAAAAATCGGCAAAACAGAAGGAAATGTTATCGGACTTACCGATGAACCTGAAAATCTTTTCGGACAAATTATGGCATTAGGTGATGATGTCATCGTCAAAGGATTGGAATATTTGACCGATGTACCAATGGAAGAAGTAAAAGAGATCGAAAAAAAACTTAAAGAAGGTGAACATCCCATGCAATTTAAGAAAAAATTAGCAGCTGAAATTGTAAAACAGTTACATGGCGAAGAACAAGTAGAACCTTCCAAAGCAGCATTCGAAAGCCGAGTACAAAAGAAAGAATTACCATCAGAGATAGAGGAAGTAAAACTTGAAAAAAACCAAACTATTCTAGATATTTTATTGATAACAAACTTTGCAAACAGCAAATCAGATGCCAAACGATTACTTGCACAAGGAGGGGTAACTATTGATAACAAAGTAATAACTGATCCAAATCAAAAAATTGAAAACGAAGAAACACTTTTACAAGTTGGGAAAAGAAAATTTGTAAAATTACTCCTTGCTTCTTGATTCATGATTCTTGCTTCAATATAATAGTGCTATGGACAATTTTGAAAAACATAAAAAAATCTGGGTTATTCTTATCTTGATCGCAGGAATTGCTTTGGTGCTCTCATCATTCCTCCCATTCCTCATCCTGCTATAATAACACCAGGATGAATCTTCAGACGCCTCTTACTCAAGCAAATCGTATTTACAAAATGTATGCAACACGCCTTGAAAACTTAGGAATTACCACCGTTGGTGACTTTCTCTTTCATCTTCCGAGTCGTTACGAAGACTATTCACTCGTTTCAAAAATTCGTCAGGTGCAAGCAGGGGAGACCGTCACCGTTCAAGGACAGGTGCTTGAGGTAAAAACGCACTATTTAACGAGAGGACGAATTAAATCGATGCAAAAGGCAATCGTTGCCGATGAGACAGGAACCATTGAACTTTCCTGGTTTAATCAACCATTTCTAACGCGAACGATTCTGCCAAATAACACGATTTCAGCATCAGGAAGAGTGCAGTGGTTTGGTCGAAAACTTACGATTTCAAATCCAGAGTATGAAATACTGTACCCCGATTCAACAGGTGCAATTCACACTGCACGTCTTATTCCGATTTATCCTGAAACAAAAGGCGTCTCTTCAAAATGGTTGAGGCGTCAAATCCACAACTTACTAGAACAATACGTAGATGAAATTACGGAATACATGCCGGAAGTTATTCTAAAAAAGAATCACTTTATGCATCTGTTAGATGCATTAAAAGAAGTTCACTATCCAAGAACACTTGAAACGGCTGAACAAGCACGGGAACGTCTTGCGTTTGACGAGCTCTTTTTGCTCCAACTTGCGAGTAACAAACGACGACACGAATGGATAAAAGAAAAACAAACAATACCCTATAAAATTAGCAAGTTTCAAAAAAAAATTGATCGCTGTATCGCTTCATTGCCATTTATCTTAACTGGAGCACAACAACAAGCAATCGATGATATTCTACAAGATGTACAAAAAAATAAACCGATGAACCGCCTGGTACAGGGAGATGTCGGTAGTGGAAAAACAGTTGTCGCCGCAGTTGCAATGT
>DATIGJ010000118.1:0-5824 GCA_035454765.1 Patescibacteria group bacterium | reverse complement strand
TCTGTATCTACAACCACAACTCTTCTATTGGTTCCAACACCAGGGTCAACAACGGCTCCAAAGACTCCGGGCTTGTGAGAAACTGTTGCCCGTTCTGCATCATAAGGATGCAATGGCAGATCATGGGTAATTGAGAGTTGTCTCAACTGAAATGCCCCATCAATAAAATCAAAACTTTCGATATCATGTACACTGGGCGTCGTACCATGCAAAAAACCCCGCGAACGATAAATATTATTTATTGCTGCATCACACTCTGCCGGCGAAAGATGATTACCAAAATCAGTAACAATATAAACAGGATCAGGAGTACGCGCATGTAACTCCACTCCTCCATCTGTTTCTGTTGGTTGTTTTACTACTGTTGATTCAAATTCTTTTGACATAATTTCCCCTTTCTTTATCTCCTTTTCAAACCACAAAAAAACCCCGTCTGTGCGGGGTCTGTTGTTGAGAATTCCTCAGTGGAACTACGACACAAACGCCCGCTTAGGGGTGTTCATCATCATAGCAATCATGTTTGCTGAAACAAAAGTCTTCATCTGTCTAGATTATACACAAAAAAAAATTCTTTGCAAGAGGAGTCACTCTACCGTTGATCCAATATCTTTTCTGCAAGTCTACTTCCGCTTGTCTGATTTGCAAGTTTTTGATACGCAACTTCCCATGTACGGGTTCGAAGACCACAATCAGGAGCAGGATTAACAAGAGCTGCATCACCAAGAACATTTGTTGCATAGAGAATACGATCACGGATCAATTCAGGAGATTCGATAAAATCATTATGAATATCCGTCACGCCAAGACCGATTCGTGACGGAATCTTGTATTTTCTAAATTGTTTCAAAATTTCATACCCCGGTCTGTCACCCTCTTTTGTTCCAAGTTCATGTGAATCACGATTCGCGAGTTCCAAATCAACCATACTGCAATTTTCCATTTTTTGGATATGTGGGAAGAGTAAATTGTAATCAGAGAAACAAATATGGACACTAAATTCACCCTTCAACCCTTTTATGGATTCATTAAATGATTCAACGAACAAGGGTACTTCTGATGGAATGGTCGTTGCAGCCGGTTCGTCAATTTGAATCCAAGAAGCACCATGTTCCAAAAGTTTCTGAATATTAGGACGAAGCAGATTTCGTGCGACATCAAGAATAAATTGTCTGCGTGCTTTTTCCCGACTGGCAAATCCCTTGAGACTCCCCAATTCGCCACCCTGTTTTGCATAGTATTCATCAAACGACCATGCTGCAATCGTATAGGCACCGGTAATCGGTATTTTGATTTTTCTGTTGGTCAATTTTTGGAGTTGTAAAAATTCCTCAACATGCCAAGGTTTCTTCACTTTTGGTTCACTAATACATGCTGCTTTTTGATAATATTTGTTATCAAACGACCGAACAAGTCCACGAAAGACAAAACCTTCAGAATTGGCAACCGCATGCTGATACATCTCTGAACGGTTTTGCTCACCATCATACACAATATCAACACCTGCGTGTTCAATGAGCCGCAATGCGTATTTGGAAGCCCATGTCATGACCTCTTCCTTATCTTTCGGAGTAAGCTTCTTCTTTTTTAAAATTTCAAGAAGAGGCTGATGATCAAGACCGAGACGTTGTCCCCACGCGATTGCATCTTTGACATCTTGTTCAGTAAAAGGAACGCCACGTCCTGCCTTTACCCGCCAATTAGGCTTTGCCAAACTTCCTACTTCATGTGTTATAAAATATGCCATAATTATTTAAAATGTTTTGCTATTTCTCCAAGTAATTGCACTTTTTCTTTTGCAACAGTCTCAGGTAACAAATCCAAATCCGAATTATTGCTCAAATAAATATCTGTTTTAGGAAAATACTTTGCAACCTTTTCAACAAAGGCAACAAGTGCTTTTTTATCTTCAAGCAACGAATTTCTTCCTTCAACAATTCCGGCAATAAGTCCATGCGAAAACTTCTTTGGTAAAGAAGCAAGTTGTGTATAAACAAAATCAACACCCAACAAATCAACCGCTTTATTTCCTGAAAGGCCTGCTACAAGCGGTGCTGTATCACCGAAATACCCTTGCACTGCAAAAAGCGTATCACCCTTTACTTTTTTCAATGTTGCCAATGACTTTGCAAGCAATGCAATTTCTGCTTTTTTGATATTGTGATATGGAATATATGGTTCATTAAATTGAATGACCGCAATTTTTTTCTTTACAAGATAGGAAACGACATCAGTATACAATGCAGTAATTGCACTCAGTGTTTTTTCAAATGATTTTGTTGTCCGATCCTCCGTTACTTTCGCAAAGAAAAATGGTGAAGGAAGAGTCACTTTTCCTTTTCCTTTCGGAAGATCACCGAGAAACGTATCCAATTTTTTGGCATCAAGTCGCAGTTTGCCGACAATAATTGGTTGACGATAAAATGTATTATTATCAAACCAACGAGTCAACGGACCAACTTCAAATCCTTTTGTCGCTTCAACAAGAGGTCGAAAAATATCCTGCCATTGTAATTTGCCATCTTCAACAAAAGCAACATTTGCTTCTTTCTGCACTTTCAAAACAGCTGCTATATCTACTAATTGCTGCTTTTTCAAATCAGTTTGCGTTTTTCGATTACGATCAACCTCACGCGTCACCTGAGCCAACGGATTGGATCTTGGATAAACGCCATGAATAAATGTTTGTATCTTTGCCATAATTTTTTATTTTGTATATACCCGTGAAAGTTTTTCTAAAAGAACAAATGACGCTTCAAGATTATGCCGGTTCAAGTGTTCAACATTCAAACCCAATGGTACCCGAATGCGTTCTCTTTCAACAAACGAAACAATGTCCTCAAGAATCGCCTGACAAATCTGAAAAGATCTCCACCCCATACCCAACCATCCGTTTGTCAAAATATTAAGTGTCTTTTTTGATAAACCAACTCCAAGCCACTCAAGTAATTTTAAATCTGCAATCGTTGTGATCGGTGCAAAACTTAAAAAAATCATTGCCGGTTTTGTCTCTGTTTGCTGACACACTCTCCAATAATCACGCAAAAATTTCTTAATTGGTTTTGACTCATAGAGAATTTGTGTCGTAAAAAATGTAACACCATTATTGGATTTTTGCAATACCCTATTTTCTTCTCTTTGTCTTGTAGGAATAGTTATACCCCCTAAAATAATGTCGGGATAAAGTTTATGAATTGCCTGCGCAGCATCAATCACAGACAAACCCGGATAGGTATTACTGCTTGATTCTCCACCAACGAGGACAAGACTGTGAATGCCATGTTTCTTATATGTCTCATGAAGCCACTTTTTTTGCAAATCCCATGGTGCATAGACAATCGGTCTGTTGATAACAAGTTCATGAGGTGTATATTTTCTAAGGTATGAACACACCGTTCGGGGTTCCAGTTTCACGATTACTGAATCAGGTCGATCGCCACTTCGGGTTTCTTCACGTACTTCAGGAATATTAACTGCGTCAACAGAAGAATCCTTAAGCATATTGGCAAACAGTGAGAAAGAATTATGGATATCTTTTCGTGACAATTTTTGAGGAGGAGGAAGAAGTTCATACAAAACAGTTCGCTCCCCATTTTTTACTTTTTCTGCAAATGATTTATTAACTTTCCTTTTTTTCATTTTTGTTTTTTCCTCAACCAAACTTATTTAAGACAAAAAAAAACTTCCCCGAAGGGAAGCCATCTGTTTTCTCCGATGTATCGAAGCGAATCCTTCCCGAACGGGCTTAGGTGGAGCACCCCGCCGAGCGGGGTTGCTGGATGGATCACTGAGCTAAGACTCTACCCATCACTCTTGATTACATCTGAGTATAACAAATATCATTACGCTGTCAATACGAAACCGCCTGTTCCGCGAAACCTGAAAGGTGAAGTGGAATCAAGCGTTTAACCTAAAAAAGCCTGCAGATAAACTCGAAACCATTCCTTTCATTTCCATCAATGACAAAATCGTTCCCAATTTCGATGGATCAATCTTTGTCTTTTTTATTAACTCATCAACATGCAAATTTTCTTGAGAAAGCAAATCAATAATCTTTTGCTCCTCATCTGTATCTCCCTTGACACGCTGTTTCTTGTTCTGTCTCCCTAATTCCTGATTGATCATACCCAATTCATCTAATACCTCTTGCCCCGAACTTATGACTACAGCACCTTGTTTGATCAAATGATACGTTCCTTGTGACAGGCTGGATGTCACCGGACCAGGTACAGCAAACACTTTTCGTCCGACAGAAACAGCATCTTTTGCGGTAATTAATGCACCACTATCTGCAGCCCCTTCTGTCACCAAAACTCCATGAGACAATCCTGCAATAATCCGGTTGCGGGAAGGAAATGAACCAACAGTCGGCTGTTGTCCGATACCATATTCGGAAACGATAAGTCCTCCACTATCCAGTATCTCTTCATACACTCGCTGATTTTCTCGAGGATAACAACAATCAACACCACAACCAAGCACTGCAATCGTCTTACCACCAGTATCAATCGTTATCTGATGGGCAACCGCATCAACGCCCATCGCAAGTCCTGAAACAATCACGCAACCAGCATCAACCAATTCTCGTGTAATTGCTTCGGTGACCTGTCTACCATAATCCGTAATTTTTCTCGTCCCGACAATCCCAATAAAAGGAGTATTGTTCGAGCGAAGTCGAGAACTTGATACTTCTCGATTCGTTTCGCTCACTCGAAGAATATCTAAATTACCTTTCACAAATAAAACGAACGGCGGATTCTTAATTTTTTTTAATAATGGCGAATACTCATGATCTTCAAGCGTTACAAACGACACCTTTGCCATCTGCATCTTCTCTAGATATTCTTCAACAGAAAACGTCTTTTTAAAATCCAAAAATTGCGCCGTCAATGCGGGCTTTAAAACAGGAAGTAACTCTTTTTCACTTGCATTCCATGCGACTCCTGCAGTCTCAAAAGCAGCTAACAATTGAGCAAATCTCGCCGGCCCAACTTTGGGCACCTGCGACCACCCCAACCAAAACAATTTTTCATTCATAGTTCTACTATACAAAGAAAAAACTCACATTGCACCATAGCTGTTGACAAAATAAAAAAGTCTTTTCATACTACTTTTATAAATATGAATGAAAATAACCAGATACCTCCAGTATCACCCACACCTATGCCAACACAAACAACTCCTCCACCAATACTCCAACAATCAACACCGTATTTGATACGATTTTTTTACATTCGATTGAATAGAAGAAATTACTTTCTTGGAATCAATACTCCATATCTTTTTCTTCTTGCATTAAGCTTTACCAATATTACAAACAGTATGCCACAGGGTATTTCTTTATTCATTGGTCTTACACTCCTCATTATTATTACCATTTACGGTATTTCATTAAACATCAGACGTTTACATGATATTAATAAAAGTGGTTTATGGATGTTAGGATTATTTGTTCCTGTACTTAATATTATTGTTATGATAATGCTCTATTTCTGGCCTGGAACAAAAGGAAATAATGCGTATGGCAAGCCACCCGTTGCCAGAATAAGTATAAAAGATATCTTATAACTACTCTAATACTATTCGGTGAAGTATGCTTCGAGGACTTCTTTCGCAATCGGTGCTGCTTTTTGTGAACCTTCCCCAGCTGACTCAACAAGAACCGTCACAACGACCTGAGGATGATATGCAGGTGCAAAAAGCGTAATCCAGGCATGCGGCAATGTATCTTCTCCTCCATGCTGCGCGGTACCAGTCTTACACGCAACAGAAATACCGACATCATCACCGACAACAGCAGATCCAGTAGCAGTAACAGGAGTCAGAA
>DATIGJ010000117.1:0-2182 GCA_035454765.1 Patescibacteria group bacterium | reverse complement strand
GGGAAACAAATTCTTTTGTGTTACGAAAAACACGAGGACCAAAAAAACTATCCATCTCATACATTTCTTTCGGTAAGAGATTATTTGCAACGATTGCTTCATTATAAATACTATTAGCTTCTTTTTCCGATAAATACATATAATCTGGGTATGTCGATTTAAATAATTTATCTTCCCTTTTGGGAACGACGATATCTGCTTTCCCTTCAAGAATTGGCATAACTGACCGTTCGACACAGTGAGTCAAAAAAGACACTTTCTCAGGTTCACACAAAACAATTACTTCAACACCTGGTATTTTGGATACCATTTCCAGAGCGAGTCTCTTTCCCTGACCGCTCATCACTGACTTCCGTTTTGTTACAATAAGCCCTGGAAGGGATTGAAGCATCCGAACGAATGTTTTCGCGCTTTTTCCATCTGATAGTACAATTGGATAGCCTGCATCTGTAGCTTTCTGAGCAAATTCGATTGCAAGATCTCCTCTCACTTTATCAGTGTGCTTGATACTGCGAATCTTCCCGGAATACCACTTCGGATACGAAGTAATAACAGCAAAACCAACCTTTTTTGGATCAAATGCCATAACTATTTTATTGTAACATACTGTTAGCTTTGCGCACCGCCTAAAAAATTGCTATAATGCCGGGCATGTTAAGAGAAAGACGAAGACCAGAAATTATAAAACCAAGTGAGCGATCTCTTGCTCCTCACTCGCTCAATGCACTGAGAGGAAAAGTTATCCCCGTGGAGGGTACTCCCGCTTCAGTTGTTATTGATGGATCAGGTATGTTTGGTCTTACAAATTGGGCAGACAATAAAAAATGGTCGGGTATTTTTCACCATTCGTTGCTAACAGGACGAATCGCCGAATATCTTTCGCAACAAATGCTTGAGCGAGGCTTTCAAACAAATCCACAACGGATTATTAATACGATGGTTTTTTCTCATGCGGGAAGACGTGCCTGGGAAGACGCCCGTGATTTCCCGGAAACAATTAATGCAGTCATCGGACAAGGAACAGCACAAGACCAGACACGAGTAACAAATGAAGTATTAGGATTGAGAATCATAAAAGACAAGGTACCACCAGACGAATTCAATCTCGTCGCAGCCTTAGCTCATGATAATACCGAAGTGAAGGTTGATCCTGCTATCTACGAAAGTCTCGATTACCGACTAACAAGCTATGTTGATCATCGTACCACACATGTTTTTCAACCATTACACACCCGAATGGCAGGATTTTTAATTGCAAATTATTTTGATGGCGGAAAAGTACCAGCAGAAAAACAAACAGAAATTGAAGAAACAATTCTCGCTCTTATCAATCAAAAAAAACAATTCCTTACAGGCAATTCAACAACGGATATATCCAGTGATGATGCAAATACAATACTCGGCTATCTCGGAGCTCATGATTCATCAGCAAGATTAACTGACAGACGACATCTTGCAGATTTGATTTTACAAGATGCTGAAACAGAAGCACAGCTAGAACAAGCAGGAATAGATCTCCATACAATAAATGCACACATACCTCCTATGCCTACATGGGAAGATCAGGCAAGAAAAGAATATGTCCTTGCAGCTCAAGAAGATCTACAAGAGGTCTTTAAACAAATTACATCTTATGACAATATTCCAGAAATCATTGCGGCAAGTTATAAAGAATTTCCTGATGAGTTGTGGTCTACAAACTATATCAAACCATTACTGTTAGACTACCTCAACCGCACGACACTCCCTCCCTATCGTCTCACAACGAGATAGGTCCCCAGGAGGGCAAGAAGGCTTCCGAAGATAAATCCTGGTGTCAAAAATTCCCCCAAAAGGAAAAAATTAATAATAAAGCTAAAAACAGGCATAATATAAAACATCATTGATGCCATAACTGCACCTCCATGCTTAATTGTGTACTGACTAAGCATATAATTAAAAATGGTAATAACAATCGCAAGATATGACACCGAAAAGATTCCCCACCAGGTAACATGCACCCACCATCCGGACTGTGTCTGTAATTCCCAAAGAAAAAAAGGAAACATCACAATCGTGGAAAGAAAAATAAAATGACAGGTAATAATAAACGGAGAAAACGTCTCCTGCAATTTTTTAGAATAAACAAGGTAAAATGACCAGAGAATAACTGCGAGGGTCAGAAAAAAGTTTCCGAGCAAAT
>DATIGJ010000116.1:0-2131 GCA_035454765.1 Patescibacteria group bacterium | reverse complement strand
TTAGCACATTTTTTTCCCTTTTCTTTTTTGCGGCACTTATCGCCAAAAAAAATCTCTGGCATGAAATACGCAATAGTGCCGCCTATAAAGACATTTTGATAGCAACACTTCTTCTGGGAATTGTTTATTATGTCCTTGTATTTATCGGCTTACAGTACACAAGTCCGGGGAATGCGAGCATTATCAGTCTGACCCAAATTTTTTTCAGTTTTCTTTTTTTCCATGTCTTTCGACGTGAATATATTCCGACAACACATATTTGGGGTGGCATCCTTATGATTTTCGGCGCAATCATTGTCCTCGCATCTAATTTTCAAACATTTCAAGGTGGAGATATCCTTATTCTTCTTGCCAATATGATCGCTCCATTTGGTAACTTCTACGCGCAAAGAGCCCGCAAACAAGTAAACAGCGAGACCATTATGTTTTTCCGAAGCGCTTTGAGTTCAATTTTTCTTTTTTTTCTTGCATTACTTCTGCATCCATCATTTTCTACCAATGCAATACAAGACTCACTACTCTTTCTCCTTATCAATGGACTCTTACTACTTGGACTGTCAAAAATTTTGTGGATTGAGGGAATACATCGGATCAGTGTCACTAAAGCAAATGCTCTCGAGAGTATCGCACCAATCTTTACGCTTCTTTTTGCTTGGCTCCTTCTCCAACAGTTACCGACACTTTGGCAGCTTGCCTCACTGATTCCGATTACTGCCGGAGTTATCCTGCTGAGTAAAAATCATACAAAACCTCAAGTGACTCCTGTTGATGATTAAATCGCTCCTACCAGATATTTTTTTCTTTTTCCTTCCTCAAATCGTTCGATTGCATACCGCAAGCTAGTCCGCGGCATAGTTTTGTATCGAGATTTTAAATAATTCTCTAACGCTTCTTCTGAAATTCGTTTCCCGACTTCACGCAACATCCACCCGACAGCTTTGTGAATCAAGTCATGGGTATCATGCAATAAAATATCTGCAATCTTAAACGTCGTCTCATATTCGCCCTTACGAATAAACGCAAACGTTGCAATTATCGCAATCCGTTTCTCCCAAAGATTTTCAGATGTTGCCAGCCTCACCAAAACGTCACTGCGAGCCGAAGGCGAAGCAATCTCCAACAAATATCCCCCAATAATATTAGCAGCTGATAAATCTACTAAATCCCAATTATTTATATATTTTGTGTTGGATAGATACGCATTGTAAATCTTTTTTCGCCTGTCTTCCGAAGCTTTAGCGAAGGAGGAAACCATAATTAAAAGCGCGATCAACCGTTCCTCATGAATTGGTGATTGAAGAAGTTCCAAACAATCAACAAGTGGTAAATCTCGGTATTTTTTAACAATAACTCTTGACTGCGGAACTGTGAGACCTAAAAAAACATCACCTTCGGCATACTCACCTTTTCCTGTTTTAAAAAACCGCCCGAGAAACTTCGCTTTCTTCAGATCTGCTTCTTTTTGAATATCAGTACGCAAATTATTTAACATACTGGAGAGTGTAGCACAGAGAAACAAATTGCAAAAGAACTTGAGGCAAGATATAATTATAAACACTTAAATCACTAGGTAAGAACAAAAAATATTTTTGAGATTTGCATTTTGATTTTTGACTTTGTTTATAGGGGTATCGGTTAACGGTAAACCATCCGTACGGAGACTGGGGGTTATGTATTACGTTTACGTATTAAAAAGTTTAAAGGATGGCAATCTTTATAAGGGTAGTACAGCCGATTTAAAAAAAAGAATTGAGCGACATAATACTGGACAGGTTCCGTCAACCAAGAACCGACGT
This sequence comes from Patescibacteria group bacterium, assembly GCA_035454765.1. GTDB lineage: Bacteria > Patescibacteriota > Microgenomatia > Levybacterales > UBA12049 > DATIGJ01. The sequence continues at coordinate 335 of DATIGJ010000116.1, read as the reverse complement.
CCTTTCAAGTTAATTTATTACGAAGCATATCAAGTAAAATCGGATGCAATTAAAAGAGAATTGTTCATTAAAACACTTGAGGGAGGAAAAAACCTTCATGAACAATTAGCAGGTTCATTAAAAACTTAGGGGTATCGGTTAACGGTAAACCAGCGGTCTCCAAAACCGCGACTGGGGGTTCGATTCCCTCTACCCCTGCTAAATAAAAAACCAGACCTCGTGTCTGGATTTTTTGTTTAAATGGTCTGGAATCGAACGGCCGGACTGAAGCTGAGCTTGCCGAAGCTGAAGGAGGCGGGGTCGCGAGGCTCGCCGCAGCGAGAACTTGTGACTCG
>DATIGJ010000115.1:0-10164 GCA_035454765.1 Patescibacteria group bacterium | reverse complement strand
GCTAGTCCTTTCGTTCCCTGAGGTACTTCTCTCCATGTCTCTTGAGGAATACTTGGAGGGAGAATAGTTTTGATTGCAAACAGTCCACCGTCAAGCATTGTTGGCGTTTCTCCACGCGTTGTTCTTTCCAGACCGATTCGAATTTGTTTCACCAGATCATCTTTTCTGCTTTGGCAGATCAGTGGAGTGAATTCTACCAATCCGAGCATGCGAAGTGCTTGTTCTCTCGCAGATATGCGTTCTACTGCTTTTTTTCTTGCTTTGTATCCGTCAAATGAGCTCATGGGTTCAACCGTAGTATAGCACAGTAAAATACCGTGTGAGATTTGCTAATTGGCAGCTTATTAGATAGAATCCATTGCATGTCTCAACAAGAAAAGTATGTTTCTGCCAGACATCCGATTATAAGAACGGTCTTAAATGGTGGAGGGAAGGTAGAAAATGCCCAGTTATTTCGTCTCGGTCTTCGGCCACGAGTATTGAGTCGCGTGTTAAACAATTCGCCGGAAGAGGATGCAATTTATGAAGCATTTGATCCTGTTACAGAAAGATCATTCTTATTGCCTGAGAGTTTTTTACGATGGGTACGTATTCCTGAAAGTGAATTGCCAGTATTAAGGAAGCGAGCAGGAAACATTGTTAGACGTATTCAGGGAGCACAACAACCCGCGTTGTCGTCTTTGGCTACTTTGCAGAGGAGACATGTTTCGAGTAATGACTCTAGTGCTTTAGAGTTTTCACTTGATTAGACGGTAGATTTTTGCTGTATTCCAAGTAACCATAAGACCGCTTCTTTCTTATAGCGGCGGTCACCTCGGGAATTGATGCGGATTGCAGGAAGTTTGCCCCGTTTGCCCCAGCGTTTGATTGTCAAGGGAGAGACACGTAACACTTCGGCAACTTCGCGGACAGTCAGGAGATCTGGGAGAGTATCAATAGAGAGAGTTTTTTGGTTTGTTGCCATAGATATTAACTAATATTAAATCATCTATACAGTAACAAACTATAACAGTTGTTGTCAAGCAGTAAAACCAGATAAAGCGCAGAAAAAAGCAGAACTATACGCTGAACTACGCCAAAATTTGGCAAGAAAAAACGCTAAACCCTAGCGATAATTGTTTATAAGCATAGTACGGTTTAGCGTTTTTGTTATTTGAGTTCAACAGTAGCTCCAGCTGCTTCAAGCTTTGCTTTTGCTTCATCTGCTGTCTTTTTATTAACTTGAGCCATGACTTCTTTTGGTGCGCCATCAGCTAAGTCTTTTGCTTCCTTGAGTCCCAATGTTGGAACGAGTTCTCGGATTGCTTTAATAACAGCGATTTTTTGTGCTCCTGCACTTGCAAGGATAACATTGAATACTGTTTGTTCTTCAGCTGGTTCAGCTGCTGCTGCTCCTGCTGCTGCAGGTGCTGCTGCTACAACTGCTGCTGCTGCTGAAACACCGAACTTTTCTTCAAGAGCTTTCACTAAATCTGAAAGTTCGAGAACGGACATCTCTTCAATAGCTTGCATTAATTCGTCTTTTGATAATTTTGCCATAATATACGTTACACCTCCCTTCGGTTTGTTAGGGATTAGGTTTTAGTGATTAGTGGTTAGTCTTAACCCTAAACGCTACGTCCTAAGCACTAACTTGTTTCTTTTTTTCAATAGCACTCAGTGTCATGACTAATTTTTGTAAATTCCAGTTCAAAGCCCTGTGAAGTCCTGAAATAGGTGCTTTCATTTGCCCAAGAAGTTGTGCACGAAGTATAGGCAGTGGAGCGATCGTTGCAAGCTTGGCAACGTCTTTATCTGAAATGATTTTTCCTTCCAAAATGCCGAATTTGACTACAGGAAGTGTGAGTTCCTTGATTGTTTTTGCAAGGCTTTTAATCGGTTCGATAATATCATTGTAGATAAAAAGCGCTGCTGTTGGTTGCGTGAACTTATCTTTTTCGGCAGATACATCAACTTTACCGTCGAGTGCACGAAGCAGAAGCGTATTCTTGGCTGCGACAAACTCTGCATCCATTTTTTTCATGGCTTTTTTGATCGCTTCAAGCTGGAGATGGGTAAGTCCTTGATAATTGGCAAAAACGATACCTTTTGCTTTTTCTACCTTTTCGGTATATTCAGCGACCAGGACTTCCTTTTTTTGTCTGTTTTCACTGACTTTTGTTGTTGTTTGTTCGTCTTTCATGAGTGTGCTTACCAAAGAAGAAGAAAATGCGGACTAACGCAGAGATTCTCCTCGGCAGGGCTTAACCTTATGCCTGCTGTCTTTGGACAATGACACTATTATAGCAGGAAAGGGTGCGTTTGACAAGAGTATTGGAGGATATATATTGTGGGCTTGACAAACGTCCTATAATTCTATATAATTCATCGAGTTAACCTGAATTGTCAGGTTTTTTTAGAACTCATGAATACCCTTAAAGTTTTTATATATACACTTTTTCTGGCTGTTTTGGCCGTTCTTTTTGTGCCACAGGCACAGGCTTCAGGAACTGATTCCCGCTGTACCGTTGTTTCAACAGGACAATATTCTAGTAAAGAATCTTGTATTAAGCTCATCATTGATAAAAAAGTACTCAAACCAGGCACCAAAGACTATGTTGACGGATTGTCTGTTAGTGATCCAAAATATAACCTTGATCAGCAAGTAACCTTCCAGGTAGTCGTCCAGAATGTCGGGGCTGAGGAGCTTTCTGATATTACTATAGTAGATACGATGCCGCAAAATGTTGATTATGTTTCAGGAGCGGGAAGTTATGATGCAGGTTCGAGGAAATTGACCTTCAAACTTGACAAACTTACTGTTGGACAATCACAGACTTTTTATATTGTCGGAAAAGTAACCAATGCGATTGCTTTTGGCGAGAATGGGTATGTGTGTGTCACAAACTATGTACAGGCGTCTGCGAAGAATGGGCTCTCTGTTGATGACGCAGCGCAATTTTGTGTCGAAAGACCAGTTAAGGTTTATGAACCAGTACCTGTAAAGAAAACACCTGCAACTGGACCTGAAATGCTTGCTATTCCTATGCTTTTTGGTATGGGTGGAGCAGGAGTTTTCTTGAGAAGAAAAGCAGGCAAATAAGATTTTGAGGCCAAATCGGCACTTGACATCTTATAGGATGCATGATATAATAATCAAATGATCTTTAGAATAAGTTCTTGAGGTCAAAGTTTAAAAACAATATAAGTTTATTTAGAAAAGGATAACGAGAGGAAATAATTATGGCAGCACCATTAGAACAACAAAGAGGATCAATGAGACCAGCAGCTCCATTTCAGGAGGCTTATTCTGCACAGCCAGGGCTTAGCGCAGCAGATGTTGCTGCTATTGTGAGGCAAGAATTAGCACGCGGACGCGGAGCACAATTTCAACCACAAACGGAAAGACGAACAGGGAAAAAAGGTAAAGTTATATTAGCTTCAGGTCTTGTGGCCGCAATAGCATTGAGTCCTGTATATTCTCCTTTAGTTAAGGCAGGTTATGATAAAATTGGTAACCTCTTCGGCATTGGTGAAGAGCAAAACGATGGGGAAAATCTTACAAAGATTGGTGATGGATCTATTACTGTTGCTGGGCTTCCAGCACACGTTGATTCAAGTCAAGTTGATCAATCAGTGAGAATCGTTGACCAAATTAACTATAATAATTTGACAGATGGGTTCCAAAACGATCTTGGTGCTGGTACTGAAGCATTCTTTGCTGAACCAGGTAAACTTCTTCTTGGTTCTGATGGACCTGTTGTACCTCAATCTGTGATTGATGGATCAAACGGAGCAATTGACAAAATTAATCCTCTTATTCAAAAGAAATTCACTTCTGGTATACCAGAATATTGGGATCTTCCTGAAGGTGGATTTAGTGTCGTCAGTTTCGGTGGAGGAACGATTACCTATGGTGATACCGTTATGCATTTTGATCAAGTAGAAGGCAGAAATTATTTAGTGGTCTTGCGAGGACCAAATGCAGATAATCTTCAAGAAGTACAAGGCGATGGCGTACGCAATGACTTAAATGGTACGTTTATGATTTCTGATTATGTTCCAGCACACGCAATTGCTATGAATTATGATGGTAATCCAGCAGGAGGGTTTATCTCTGAGGGACAGTTGATTCAATTTATTCAAGATGGTCATGCAAATAATATGGCTGAAGGACAAAATTGTGGTGATAATGGCTGTAGTGAAGTACGTATCGCAATGCTTGATGTCAATACCGGTGCTTTTGCCGTTGCTAATCATGTAGACGTTTTGGGTGCAAATACAACACCAAGTCCTGTTACATCATTGGAGCCAATATATAGTAACTTTGCTATTAGAGGTTAAAAATTGACTTTATTTTTATAGATAAATAAAACCCGCATTGCGGGTTTATTTTTTATTTACGAGCGGCTTGCTATACTAGGAGTACATGAAAAAACTTTGGCAACGGGTTCGTACATTTAGGTTTGATTGGTTTCTGGTTCTCCTCATCAGTATTACGGTAATTTTGTGTTATCAAAATTACACACCGCATACGATTCTTTCAGGCTGGGATACACTCCATCCGGAATTTAATTTTTCTCAGTATCTTTCACGAATTACCTCTGTCTGGCAGGAGCATCAGGGGCTTGGTGCACCGCCATCCCAAGCCCATGCTTCAGAAATACCCCGTATGCTTATCTATGCTGTTTTAACATTTCTTTTTCCTTTTGATTTTGTTCGTTATAGCTATGTTTTTCTCATGATCATCATGGGACCAGTTGGCGTCTATCTTTTTCTTCGGTATCTCTTTGCGAAAGAGGAGATCAAGCCACTTATTGCTAAGACCAGTTCTTTTCTTGGGGGTTTGTTTTATCTGCTTAATCTCGGCACGATGCAGCATTTTATCGTCGTTTTATAAATGTTTGCGACTAAAATTGGTTTTTTGGGTTTTGTGTATATTTTTGCCACAAAATTTTTGGATTCAGGGAAAAGAAGGCATCTGTTTACCTTGCTGGGATTTATTTTTTTCTCAGCATCAATGGCGCATACGGCAACGCTCTGGTATGTATTTTATGGTGGCTTCGTGCTGTATGTGTTGACGTATGTATTACTTCATCGAAAGACACATAAAGGAATGCTCAGACGTGGTATCGGAATGCTTTTGCTCGTATTGGCAATCAATTTATATTGGATACTCCCGAATGTCTATTATTCATTGCATTACGGAGAGGGTGTTATTACAGCAAAAATTAACCGTTTGTTTAGTGAAGAAGCGTATTTAAATAATAAAGCATATGGAGATATTGCTGATTTTTTGCTGTTCAAGAACTTTTTATTTAACTGGAATGTCGCAGAAATAACACAAATTACTCAGGATAATACACTAGTTACGAGCTCAGTAGTCTTATTGCAGAGTTGGAAAACGCATCTTGGTCATCTTGGGATACTTATCATAGGCTATGTCTTTTCGTTTGTTGCGCTCGTTGGAGTGGCGTTCGCTCTTAAAAAAAGAAGTCCTTTTATCATCAGTCTTTTTCCTATTACTACGATTGCGATGGTATTTCTTTTATCAAATGTACCAGGTTTTGCTCAATTATTTGATTTTTTGCGTTCTGTCAGTGATTTTTTTAAGGAAGCACTGCGGTTTCCGTTTACCAAACTCTCGTTATCTCTTATTTTTGCATTTTCTGTCTTTTTTGCTTATGGCCACATGATTGTTCTGCGAAAGTTTACGCGGAAAATAAAAGTAATACTGTATGGAGGTATTGTTTCTTTTTTGATCATTCTGTACTCATGGCCGGCATTTACCGGTAATTATATTAGTTCAGTGATCCGTGTCCAGATACCACAAGAATATTATGCTCTTTTTGATTGGTCTCAAAAAGAGCAAGAGGGGAGAATGCTTGAGTTGCCGATGTATTCACTGTACGGATGGGTTATTTATGACTGGGGAGAATCGTCACAAAAAGAAATCTATCAAGGAGCAGGATTTACCTGGTTTGGGTTAAAACAATCGCTCCTCAATCGTGAATTTGATAGATGGTATCCTTATAATGAACAGAGTTATCGGGAGTTATCATATGCATTGTACTCAAATGATACCGTTCTGTTTGAAAAACTCTTGCAGAAATATAATATTACCTATCTCTTGGTAGATCAAAATATTGCAAGCTCAGGTATTGATCACCAGTCCCAGACAATTTTTTTGTCAAACTTACAGACCCAGTTGCAGCAAATCCCGAATATCCGTCTTGCAAAACAATTTGGTCCACATATTACTGTTTACGAATATCATCCTCAACAGACACAAGAACAGGTATTTCTTCTTGAAAAACCAAAAAACATTGTCCCCAGTTACCGGTGGGGATACATTGATCAAGCGTATCTTGATTATGGGGATTATGTAACTGATGATACGATTGGAGCAGAAGTATTTGAAAAGATAGTCTATCCGACAAGAAATATTCTGACGAATAACGAGAGAATTAACACTGAAATACTGTGGGTAGATGCTTTATCATATAAAATTGATGTAACGAATCGGGTAAATGGAAATCTGACTATTCCTGATGTGCTGGAAACAGAAAAGGATGTTTTTACCGATATTTATTTACGCAGAGACAATAATTCCATTATTGTTCGATTAGATTATTTGCTTCCTTTACAAGAGGGGGGAACCTCCTCTCAAGAATTTGTTCTCCCGCAAACGACTGATGAGCTTATTATATTTACGATTAATAGTAAAGTTATAACTGCAACTCGACAATCACTTACTGATATACCTCTTTTTGTTGGAGAAACAACAATAAGTACAAGGGAAGTAAATACCGTTACTGTCTATGAAAGACAGGCAACAAAGTTGCCAATTACCATTAAACAAATTAGACCTTATATCTGTTCTGCATTACGGGCGGATCAGATTTTTGGAGGAGAGATTACCGGTACCGATGGATTTTCTCTTTATGCAAAACGAGCGAAAGTATGTGAAGATGTCTATATTCCGGTCAATTTTGATCAGAGGCTTCTTGCTAATGATGGCTTAATTTTGTTGGATTTCACTTATCAGATCAATCCGGAAATTGATGGTTCGTTTTGTCTCTATGATGATGAAAAGAAAACGTGTGATAACACTGTATATCTTTCTTCGTTCATTGCTACAGAAAGACGAAAATCAATTTTTGTGCCATTTACAAGACAAACATTAGAGAAATTATCGTTACGATTCTCCTTTGATTCCCAGGAAGCAGAAGACATACAGACATTTGCGATAACGGATATACAACCGGTGTTATATGAAAAATCTGGTGTTGCTACGTTCTTGCCACAGATATCTAATCAATCATCAGTGGATTCTGCTTTGGTTGGCAAATTTCCTCAAGAAACAATAGATCTGACAGCAGGCCATATGACAAAAGCAGCAGAAGATTGTGGCATCACAAAGGCAGAATATCTTAATAAACAAATAATAGATGGAGTTCTGAATTATATATCACGAAATGGCAATTTGTGTGATATCTTCTCGTTACCAGATTTTTCGCAGCAAATTGGCTATATTGTTGCAGTTACTTCGCAAAATGTACAAGGGTTACCAATACGAATTTGTTTGCGGGATGATGTAACGAAGAAATGTTTGATTGAAGATGAATTATCAAGAAATAACGAGTTTGCTACAGATTATTTTTTCTTGCCTCCATATCATAACACCGGAGAGTATCATCTGGTAATGACGAATATTTCGATTGGGGAGATTACGACAGAAAATAGGATACAAAAAATAAATATTATTCCCTTTCCTTATTCCTTCTTTCAAGGCATTCAGCAAAAATCGGCAAATGTTTCAGAAGAAGGTCAAGAAAGAATACCGACAGATTTTATTGAATATGCTCCCTTTTATTATGCATTATCAGCGAATCAACCTAAAAAGAATTCAGTAATTGTGCTTGCTCAAGCATACGAAAAGAATTGGAAGGCATATCGTGCTCCTTCATGGGTTGTTGAGAATCCAGTGCTTCGAGTATTTGTGCCTCTTTTTGGACGTGAATTAGAGGAACATGTCTTAGTGAATAATTGGGCGAATGGATGGGTAATCACTGATAAGGAGATTGATATAAATAACTATGCAATGATTGCGATTTTCTTTTTGCCTCAGTGGTTAGAGTATATTGGATTTATTTTTCTTTTGATACCATTTATTGTATTTTTAAAAAAGAAAAGACAGGATAAAAAAATTCATTGAGTAATGTTTGTTTTATATTTTACATAAAGATAAGAGAAAAAAATGAGTTTTAGAGGCTGCGACGTCTAATTTGAGTCCCGCATTCATGATAGATTGATAAGTAACGTTTTAAGCTTTTTCCCATAGATTTAACTACTTATATTTAACAATTTGTACTTTCTACAATAGCCTAAAAATGATTAGTAATACTTGACATTTTTTGCAAGCGATCGCCATAATTAATTGTATGATTGGGAAGAAACGAGAGAATGTGAGTACAAAAGGATTAACAAAGAGCTTGTTGGCTGTGTTATATGGTGGTGCGGTAGTTGGTTTGACGCTTGTCTTTCCAAATGTTGGTATTCTTTATAAAACATTTAAGAAAGATCAGTGGGATGAGGCGCGCAGGCGTGGGACACTGCGTTCTGCAATAAAACGATTGGAAAAGCAATCCCTTGTTGCGTGGGGTGAAATGGATGGCCAAACACGGCTTGTTTTGACAGAAGATGGAAAGAAGAAGGTTTTGCAATTTGAAGTGGAAAATCTTCAATTAAAAAGGCCGACAAAGTGGGATGGGTTGTGGAGAATAATCATTTTTGATATTCCGGAAAACAAAAAATTGGCTCGTGAAATATTTCGTAAGAAATTAAAAGCATTGGAATTTACCCAATTACAAAAAAGCGTTTTTGTGTCGCGATTTCCCTGTAAAGATGAAATTGATTTCCTTCGTCATATTCTTGAAATAGCTCCATTTGTCCATTATGTATTGGCAAAGGAACTTTCGGGAGTAGAAAGGGAGTAATGGGTAAAAAAGGTATTTTAGAAATAGTGACAATTTTCTAAAGCGATCGCGCCTAAAAGTTGTATTGCTGTAGTAGAGGGGTAGAAATGTATTTGTAATTAAAGTAATTATTTACTAGTAAGATTTATATTACTAGTAGGAAGTGTGATGTTATGTGTTGGATGAAGAAAACAGATTTATGTAAGTGTTTATTATAATGAAGCAAGATCTAATTTAATTGCTGGAGACATAGTTGATTTCAGGGTGACATTTTTGATTTTTTTGCTATCAACTGCTGAGATAGCGGCTTTGATATTGTCTGCAAGTTTTTTGTCACCGAAGGATACTTTTCCAACTGCGAGATGGAGAAGTGGGAATTTTGCTTCGGTTTTGAAATTCATTTGGCCGCCTTCAAATTTTTTCGCAACTTCCTGTGGTTTTGGCGTGACGGTACCGTTTTTTGGATTTGGCATTAGCCCTTTTGGTCCGAGAACACGAGCAACACGTGCCAATTTTGGCATCGCATCAGGTGTTGCTACTAGAACATCAAAATCAATTTGTCCTGCTTCAATTTTTTTGACGATTTCCTCAACGGTCTTTGCATCTGAAGCATCAGCGATTGCGACACGAACTTGTTTTCCTGTCCCGTGGGGAAGTGTCACTGCGCCTGAGATACCTGTTTCAGTCGTGTTGATGTGGAGTTCGACTGTTTCATCAAAGTTTGCAATTTTCAGATCGGGGAGAATAGTGAGTGCTTCCTGAAGTTTATAGACTTTATTTTTCTCTACTTTTTCAGCGACGGTGAGGTATTTATCAGAGCGTGCCTGTTTTTTGGATTTAACGAACTTTGCTTTCTTTTTAGCCTTTTTTTCTTGTGCTGAGCTTGCCGAAGTATCTTCTACGGGAGCATCTGTTGTTGCTGGTTCCTGTGCTTTTTCTGCCTCAGGTGCATCAGATGCTTCAGCAGCCTTTCGTGCCTCTGCTTCTTCACGAGCTTTTTTTGCTGCAGCACGAGCTTCAGCTTTTTTCTGATCTACTTTTTCTTGTTCTTCGTCTCCGATTGTTTTTACTCTAATTTTTCCCATATTATTTAACTTCTACTCCCATACTTCGTGCTGTTCCTGCAACGACTCTGATAGCCATATCAACATCATCGGTGTTAAGATCTTCGAGCTTATCTTCTGCGATTTTTCGTGCTTGATCCATT
>DATIGJ010000114.1:0-2911 GCA_035454765.1 Patescibacteria group bacterium | reverse complement strand
TTGACAAAATTTTTTATTTCATGAAGTTTACTTGCAGGGACGACAAATTGGGGATTCTCGTCATAGAGTTTTAGAAGGTCTTGTTGATAACGGGAGAACCGAAAAAAATAATTCTCTTCTTCATAGATTTGAATTTCCTGCTTTGGGTGGAGTGGACATTTCCCACTTTCTAATTCTGAGTCTGTTTTTTCTAATTCACAGCCAACACAATATTTTATCTTGTACAGTTTTTTGTAAATATCGCCATTGTCCATGCATATTTCCCAAAATTTTTGGGCTGCTTCAATATGATGTTTATCGGTTGTTCTAATAAAATTTGTATAGCTTAAATTGAGTGCTTCTTTTAGTGCGCGAAATTTTACTGCATATTCATCACAATATTCTTGGGGTGTTTTTCCTAATTCTAACGCTTTTTGATAAATTTTTAATCCGTGTTCATCTGTACCGAAATTATAAATAACATCATTGCCGTTAAGTCTCTGAAAACGTGCAATGACATCTGCTTGAATTTCTTCAAGAGCTAGACCAATATGAGGTTCTGCATTTACGTAAGGAATGGTCGTTGTTAGATAATAATTTTTCATTGAGCAGATTGTATCAAACAAATCGTGCGTAAACAAGTTCACTTGCGATGTGCAAAGAAAAGTTCAAGAGTCAGGAAGAGTCCCGCCAAAAGAATAAAGAAAAACGGATGGGTTAAGTTACTCAGACGAAAGAGAAGAAAGGTTATAACAAAAAGACCCACCAGCAGACCATGCGTTTTGCTTTTGAAGAGATACGTAATAAGAGAAAAACAGAAAAGAAAAAGAAGAGGAAAAAAGAAAATGAGAGATGATCCCACTACGCTAAAGCTTCGCGGGACAAGTAATTGATAATCGGGTGAAATGAAGAAGATAAGGTACGCGAGGGCAAGGAAGGATAGAATACTGATGATAAGCAATACGATAGATCGTTTTCTTTGACGCATACTATTATCGAGAGAATCCCGGGATTCGGAGGAGGTCAACGCCGATAACCTCCAGGAAGACAACGGAAAAGACAAGAAACATGAGGCCAAGTATTACTGCGACGATTTTCTCGCGACCTTCTTTGATACCTTCAGGATTTCCCCGTGCGGTCATAATTTGGTATCCTGCGCGCATCAAGAGAAGAACGGCTATCGCTCCTGAGGCGGCAAGGAGAACACCAAAAAGGATCTCAATGAATCCTTCAGGACTTGTTTTGATAACGCCAAATGCGGTATTGATTTCTTGACATCTGCCCTCTGCATCTCGTGTTATACAGGGAGAAGTTTGTGTAGGTTGTTTACACTGCCCGAAACCTGGGGTAAGCATATTCCGATTCCATACACAGCTTTTACTACAACAAAGGGAAGGTGAAGAGACATGGCATAGTCCTCCATCTGCGATTCCGTTACTACCATCAGGGCATGTGGCAGCAGATGTAGGATTTATTTGGGGGATACTGAATAATCCAACTAAAAAAACAAAGATGAAAGCAAAAAGTAACCTTTTCACCTTTTCAGCATGACACGATCGAAAAATTTTTGCAAGACCTCTTGACAGGGCTTGGCAGTCGTGTTATATTACTGCTAAATATGCATAATTTGACTCAGCGACAAATTGAAATTCTCCGAAGCGTCATTGAGGAGTATATCGAGACAGCAGAGGCGGTCGGTTCAGAAACGATTGAAAAGAAGCACAATTTGAGTGCATCTCCGGCGACGATCCGTAACGAAATGGTCAGATTATCAGACTATGGTTATTTGAAAAAGACGCATTCGTCTGCAGGTCGTGTCCCGACAGCTCTTGGTCTTAAATTTTATGTTCGGGAACTCATGAAAGAGAAAGAGCTTTCAACGGTTGAAGAAGTTGCACTCAAAGAAAAAGTTTGGGATTACCGCGAACAAATGCAACGGTTTCTTAAAGAAGCGACCAGATCTCTTGCTGCAAAGACGAATGCGGTTGCGATTGCTACAACCAGTGAAGGAGATGTGTATTGTTCAGGCTACGCAAATATTCTTGAGATGCCGGAATTTCTTGATATTGATATGACAAAAACACTTCTTGAAGCACTTGATGAATATGATGCGTTTCAAAGTATCTTTAATAGTGTGAATGATGAGGAGAATATCCATGTTTTGATTGAAGATGAACTTGGCACGACACTGAGAGGTCCCTATGGATTTGTGTTTACCGAATACACAACGCCACTTGCAATTCAGGGACGAATTGGCGTTTTGGGTCCGGCAAGGCTTCACTACACGTCTATTATTCCGACAGTTCGATATTTTGGTAATTTGATTGCAACAAGTGCGAAGGGTTGGTAAGCGTTAGGGACTAGTGTTTAGGGATTAGTTTTTTTATAATAGAGAGATGAAAGATGAGAAAAAACAAAAACAAGACGAGATAGAAGAGAGCGAGGAGGCGATTGAAATTGAAGATGAGCAAGATGAGGAAAATGATGAAATTGCAGTTTTGCAAGAGCAGGTAAGCGAATTTGAAGCAAAATATAAGCGAGCGATTGCAGATTATCAGAATTTGCAAAAAAGAGTACAGGATGAAAAAAGTGAGTGGATCAGAGCAAGTAATCGTGATTTACTCTTGAGATTGTTGCCGGTTCTTGATACACTAATGATGGCACAGCACCATCTTCAAGACAAGGGACTCGAAGTAAGCATCAATCATTTCTTAGACACGATTAAAGCAGAAGGAGTAACCAAGATTAAGACAGTTGGTGAAGTGTTTGATCCGATGATTATGGAAGCGATTACTGTTGCAGAGGGAGAAGAAGGAAAGGTATTAGAGGAATTGCGTGCTGGCTATATGCTTTATGATAAAGTATTGCGTGCAGCGCAGGTGCAAGTAGGAAAGGAAAGTTAAACATTATGGGAAAAATAATTGGTATTGAT
>DATIGJ010000113.1:0-5748 GCA_035454765.1 Patescibacteria group bacterium | reverse complement strand
CTAAAACATTCTTTTCTCGACCATCAACAATACATGCTTCAATATTAAAATCTCGCAACTGAGCAATCGCCTGATATTTTGTTGCACCGCCACCGGTCGCATGAGCAGAACGATTCATAGATGACAACATAATAAGTTTTTTTGCATGTAACAACCTTGCAACTTCTGCTGCCAACAAATCGTTGCCACCAAAACTATTCAATTCCATCACGTCATTTTCATTAATGACAGGAACAACATCATTCATAACATAATACAACAACAATCTCTTTATTTCTTGTTGTGTTGAAAGAAATTCATGTTTTGTTATCAGCATTTGCGCAATGGTGATTTTTTCTCGAGAAAAAATCACTTGTAAATCAGCAATGACGCGCACCTGTCCGACACCAGCCGCAGCCTGCCTCTTATAGCCAAGCCTCTGAGATAAATCAACTACGTGTGAACCTGTTGCAACTGCTCCCGAAATAACCAAAACGACACCCAAGCCTGCTTTTTGCAACATAGCAATTTGTCCGGCAATTTCAGCCATGTGATCAGCATCAAGTTCTTGTTGTTTATTCAACAAAACGCTTCCCCCAATTTTGATAACAAATATTTCTTTCATAGATAACTAAGTTGCCGTATACGATGACCGAACACAATACGATCATAAAAAAAGCCCTCGTAAATTACCAAGATTGAACTTGGAAACTTACAAGGGCGTTTTATCGCGGTACCACCTTGCTGTAATTTTCTATAAAAAAACACCTTTCGGTGCATTAATTAAGAAAATTCTCTTTTCAAATGCTTTGCCGAAACAACACATTCTGGATAATTTTACGGTGTCCTTCCGTATTGCTTATCGCAATCAGCGCCCTCCTCCGTAGCTTTAGCGAAGGGGGATTGTTTGGTAGGAAGCCAAACTACTCGTCCTCCATAGCTTTATGCGAAGGAGGAATAACGCTTTTCTCAACTAAAGATAAGTATAGACAATCACAATTCGTTTTGTCAACTTTTCAAATTTTGTGAATTTAATTTTTTCATTACTGATTTTGAAGATCGTAATTATTTTTCTTTGCTGTCTTTAAAGAAATATCTTTTAACCTAAGCTATAGCTATAGTATAGGCTCATTATCATTCATCGCTAGTCCACCAAAAAAACCTATAACGCCTCCAATAACTCCCCCAACAGGAGCAGCTCGCCAATCACCACTATTAGCATATGCTAGTAATCCTCCTGCTATAGCCAAACTGATACCAACAGCAAAACCATATGCAATTCCTCCTTCGTCACCTCTTCTACGAAGTCTCTCTCTCAACCGAGATAAACTTCCCTTGCTTTGTGTTGCGCCTTCAGAAACCGCAATTGCTTGTTGTGAACCAGCAATATTCATTTGTCTTTCCTGTCTTGCCATAACATAACGGATTATACTCTATCACTCTGGAAAAAACAATATCTTTTAGAGCCATTTTCTGCCATCTCTTTCAATCAACTCGTCTGCTTCTTTTGGCCCTGGTGTCTCTTGTTCATAACGAACCAAATCTTTCCCTTCCGACTTTTCCCATGCATTCAAAATTGTTGAAATCAATTGCCAAGAACTTTCCAACTCATCCGAACGATTAAACAACATCTGATCTCCTGCCAAAATATCAAGCAACACTTTTTCATAAGCATCAATTCCCCGATGACCAAATGACTGATGATAAGAAAAACTCATCGAAACCGTATCAAGATCAAGTTTTGCACCTGGTTTTTTGACAATCGTTCGGAAACTAATTCCTTCATCGGGTTGAATTCGAATAGTCAACACATTCCCAACTTCAGGACAGCCTGCTTCTTTAAAAAGGATATGACAGGTCTGTTTAAAAACGATTTTAATATCAACAAAATTGCGATCTGCCCTAAATCCAGCACGAAGGTAAAAAGGCACTCCCTCAAACCGTGGCGTATCAACAAAAAGTTTCATTGCTATATATGTTTCAGTCATTGACCCCTGTTGAATATCTTTTTCTTCTGCATATCCTGCATATTGTCCTCTGATAACAGATTGTGTCACAGTATCTTCTGTCATCGGTTTAATTGCCATGATTGCATGGGCCCTTTCATCTCTTACAGCTTCTCGTTCAAAACTTTTTGGCTGTTCCATAGCAACGGTTGCAAGAAGTTGGAGTAAATGGTTTTGTCCGACATCACGAAGCATTCCGACACCATCAAAAAATTTGCCTCGCTTTCCAATTCCTCTCGTCTCAGAAAGAGTAATCTGAATATGATCAATATGTTCTTTATTCCAAATTGGTTCAAAAATGCTGTTGGCAAATCGAAAAGCAATCATGTTTTGAACCGTTTCTTTTCCAAGATAATGGTCGATACGAAACACTTGCTTCTCTTCAAAAATTTCGGCAAGTTTGCGATCCAAATTACGAGCGGTTGTGAGATCTTTGCCAAAAGGTTTTTCGATAGCAAGCCGTGTCCATTTTTCTGATCCTTGGCCGCATCCTTCAGATAATTCCGTTGACCTCATAAAATCCAAAATTTTTTCATAATTACCAGGAGGTGTCGCAAGATAAAATAATCGAGTAATACATGCACCGATCTCATCGTCAAATGTTTTTAATTTGGAAATTAATTCGTTATATCCTTGTTGTTCGTCAAAGAGTCCCTGTTGATAATATAAATGAGAGGAAAATTCTTTCCAGCTTTTATCGTTCAGCAAATTCAACTCTGTACCGATGAATTCCCTATACTCTTTATCAGAAAATGATCGACGAGCAAATCCGACAATATAAAAATCTTGACCTAACTTTTGCTGTTGAAAAAGAGAAAAAAGCGCAGGAAAAAGTTTGTGCTGTGCGAGGTCTCCTGTAGCTCCGAAAATTACAATAACAAAGGGTCCCATTGATTGATTTATTCTATACTCTTTATTCCAGAATGAAAAGGGGCTATCTGAAGAATTGATTAATATCTTTCAGCGTCACCAAAAGAATGAGTCCAATCAAAAGCAACATACCGACAGCATGTGCATATCCTTCAATCTTTTGATTCACTTTCTTCCGTGTGATTGCTTCTATCCCGATAAAGAAAAGTCTCCCGCCGTCGAGTCCTGGGATTGGCAGCACATTAAAGAAAGCAAGAGAGATTGATAACAAACCGGCAAGATTAAGTAGCTGCATAACTCGTTCCTTCGCATCAGGAATATCAACAATAGTGCCAACCAGAGAAAAAATACCGACAGGTCCTGAGACCCCCTGACTGAGCGGTTCCACTGTTTTTTCTTTGACAGAAACATTGATCAAATCTCCCATAATTGCAAAGTTGTATACCATCAAATTTGCTGGATGCACAAAACCGGAAATTACCTTTTGTACCGGAGTATCATAGGAAAGGGTCACTGTAGAAAGTGGAAATAATCCGACACCAAGCGAACCTTCATTTTTCGGAGGGTTGACCCGTGGCGTTACCTCTGCTCTGGTAATCTTTTGTGTTTCCAGACTCTGCCATTCAAGTGTTACTTCCTTTCCCTGATTGCGTTTCATCGTCGCTGAAAATGTCTCAACATCTGTTACTTTTTCTCCATTAACGGATAGCATTCGAGAAAAAGGCGTCAGTCCTGCCTGCTCGGCAGGCGAGTTCTCTGCGACTGCGCTGATGACAACATCTGTTTTTGCCTGCTGGTTAACAAGGAAAAACTGATGTTGGCCAAGAAGTGGTAATTCTGTTTTAAAATTTCCGAGGAATAAAAACGCATAGTAAATAAACACAGCAAGCAGCGTATTCATCACAACACCTGCAACAACGACAGCAAACCGTTGCCCGATCGGCCGATTGTAAAACGCCCGACTTTCATCTTCTTTTTTGTTCTTAGTTTTTAGTTCTTTGTTCTTTGTTACACTAACGCGTCCCGCACCTGCTTCATCTTCTCCATATAATTTGACAAATCCACCAATCGGTAACCAGTTGAGGGAGTAAATCGTCTCGCCTTTTTTCCATCCCCAGATGCGAGGAGGAAGTCCAAATCCAAATTCTTCAACCTTCATCCCAAATTTCTTGGCAACAAAGTAATGACCAGCTTCGTGAATAAGAATGAGGACGGAAAGAATGAGGAAAAAAACAAGCGCAGTTAATAACATAAAAATTATTATAGCATAGCGCAAAGCGCTTAGGGCAAAGAGTTTTTTATAATTTCAATAAAGAACTCTTAAATGCTCGAATCTTTCGAGATAACCTATCCGCTAATTCATAAAATTCGTTATATGATTCTATAGAGATATATTTTTGTTCTTTTGCAATAACAAGATGGGATACCGTTTCATAAGTAGACTTAATCGCAATATCTAAAAAATGAGAAAAATCTTTTTTCGAGGAACTACCACTTCCTTCTGCAATATTAGCAGCAATCGAACTTGCAGCCCTTCTTAACTGATCTACCAATGAAAATCTTTCTGCAGGAGGAAATGTTTTTGTTATTGTATAAATTGAATTAGTAAACGAAATTGCATCTTGCCAAATTTGGAGCTGTTCAAATCGAAACGCCATATTTTTTCCGTGCCCTTTGCCCCGTGCCCTAAGCTTTATGCTAGATTTGCATCAATTCTTGTTCTTTTTGTTTGCCGTAGTCTTCAATGGTAGTCATCGTATCATCAACAAGTTTCTGTACTTCTTTTTCAAGCCGTTTGATATCATCTTCTCGTCCTTCATATTCTTTTTTGATATCTTCCATAGATTCATGTCGTGCTTGTCTCACCATTATTTTTCCATTTTCGAGTTTGTGTTTCATTGCTTTAATCAGTTCTTCACGACGTTCCTGAGAAAGCGGAGGAATAGAAATGCGGATAATATTCCCATCAATAATTGGGGTAAACCCGACATTTGCAGACTCAATTCCTTTTTGAATTTCATGAATAATAGAGGGATCAAATGGTGTAATTACCAACGTCTTGGTATCTGTTGCTCCGATTGTTGCAAGTTCCATCACTTTCAATCGTGCAGTACCACCATACGCATTGATCACGACTCCTTCAACAAGACTTGGTGTCGCTCGACCTGTGCGGATAGTAGCGAGATCTCCTCTGAGGACTTCAAGAATTTTTTCAATTCTCTTTTTTGTTTCTTGGGCTAGCGGATCCATAATAAAAGTTCAAAATGCAAAGTGCAAAATTCAAAATTACAATTCAGAATGCAAAATTATCAACTTTTAACTGCAACTTTTAATTTTTAACTTATTTAGATTTCAAAGCGCACAAAACGCTTAATCGTAATATTCTCTCCAATCTTACCAATCGCTTCTTTGACTAAATTATCAATTGTTTTACTTCCATCACGGATATAATCTTGCTTGAGAAGATCTTCAACGGTTTCTGGATTCATTGCTGCCACTTGCATCGCGACTTCCTTTGCAAGATGTTTGTATTCATCTGTCTTTGCAACGAAATCTGTTTCACAAAGGAGTTCGACGAGAACACCGACTTTTCCGCCACCATGAATGTATGACTCAATCAAACCTGCAGATGTTTCACGATCTGCCTTTTTTGCGGCAATCTCAGCTGCCCGTTTCTGAAGCCATGCAAGAGCTTTCTCATAATTTCCTTCTGATTCATCAAGGGCACGACGACAATCAGCAATGGATGCAGATGTTTCATCTCGAAGTTTTTTGAGTGTTTTTAAATCAATATCTGCCATAGTTTTATCTTCCAGTTCTTCTGGCTGCAGCTGCGCTTGACGCGGCGGCTTTGTCTTCTTTTTCCTGTTTCTCGGCTGCTTTGGCTGCAGCT
>DATIGJ010000112.1:0-3605 GCA_035454765.1 Patescibacteria group bacterium | reverse complement strand
AATGCATTACATGCAGCTGTGGTGATGGTAAATCCTGGAGGAACCGGAAGACCAATTTTCGTCATTTCAAAGAGTCCTGCGCCTTTTCCCCCGACTAATTCACGGGTAACGCTCGCTCTTTCAGAAAACTGGTAAACCCATTTCTGTTGCTTTGGCATCTCTGTCAGCAATTAAAACAAAGAACTCCTTGTCCCACTTGACGAATCACTGACATTTTACCACTAAATTGAAGACTTTTACTAGCCATCAATTTCAGCAAAACTATGTTACAATAACGCTCATGCCTACCATTGAAGCCGAACGAGTTGAAAAAGTTGAGGATGAACTGACTGCAGTGGACGCGCTGATTGTCTTGGGAAGAAATATTCTCCCCGGATATAACCGAAGGACTCTTGCAGCTGAAGAATCCCATCTAAGTCCTCTGTCAAAAATTAATGCATTGGCTGCCGGGGTTATGTACAGTCAAAAACGCGCTAATGTATTAATCCTGTCATCAGGTCATACCATGGGAAGAGACTTTCCTTCAGAAGCACAGGCAATGAAAACGTTTTTGCTACAACACTTTACTGATATTCCTGAAGGAAATATTCTTCTTGAAGAAACATCATTTGACACACCAAGTAATGCTCAGGAGGTCAAAACCATGATAGCGGATAAAGGCTTCACCTCATTAGGCCTTCTGACCGATGATCTTCATTTGAAAAGAGCAACCTCATTATTTGAGGGACAAGGAATGAACGTTCAACCGTTTAATTCTCTTGAAATTTTACAAAAAAGCCAGTTCGCAGATGTCGTAATGGGATATACGACTTCCAAACTTCGCAAAAGAGTAAAACTGCGAGAAGGAATCATCGATACACTACCTACACCGGCACAATCTGTATTACAAGGTGTAGCACGACGCCTGAGATCTCCCAATAGATAATACTACTATTTCTTTAAACTTTTCGTTACTTCGTAAAGGATAATCCCCAAACTCACCATAACATTTAAACTAATATTGATTCCCCACATCGGCAGCTCGACAATCTGATCCGCCATATCGAGAACTTCTTGGGAAACACCATCTGTTTCATGACCGACAACAATCGCGACAGGAAAAGAATACAAAACTTCATCATACGGCATACTCCGCTCATCTTGCTCAACAGCAATAACTTGGATATTGGGAATTTGAGATTTGAGATTTGAGATTGCAGAAACCGCAGTTTCTGCGTATTCCCACGCAACCCACTCTGTCGTATTGATGGATGCCTTCTTAATCCGATGATTTGGCGGCGTCTCAGATCCTTCACAAAGGATTACTTTTTCAGCTGCAACAGCATCTGCAAGTCTGAAAACAGAGCCAATATTGTAGGTATCCAACACATTATCCAACACAATATAGATCGGATTCTTTTTAATTTTTTTATACTCTTCAGGGTCATGTGTCGAAACCCGAAGGGCTTTTGCATCAAGTTTGATCATCAACGTATTATATCATTCTTATCGTTTGACAAACGCTGATGCTTCATGAAATACTTTTTGTATGAAAAGACAAACAGCAGTTATGGTTATGAAAATTATCGGTGCTCTTTCTGTCTTTACCGGCATCATCGCAATCATTTTTATTCTTTTCTTATCAACCAATCCTCAAAAATATCTTAATCATAAAACTCCTCTCCCTACAAGCACTCCTACGCCAACAGCAGAACCGGAACACACTGTTTGTACATTGGACGCCAAAAAATGTTCTGATGGATCATTTGTCTCAAGAACAGGTCCACGGTGTGAATTCGCAAAATGCCCGGGAGAATAGATAACTATTGATAATATAATAAATATCTATCAACATGCCAAAGAAAAAACTTGTCAAAAAACAGAAATCTCTCAGAAAATATAAAAAATATTGGTGGATTATAGTGCTTATTTTCCTTTTTGGAATTGGAACTATTTTTTTCATAAAATTACAAAAAAACCAAATACAACCAACCATTATTACAAAGATAACAGAACCTACCCCAATAGTATCCCCAAAAATATTTTCAACAGAGACACCAACTCCGACAATTTTACCCCCTTGGACTGATAGTGAATCAGAAGATATGAATACATGGAAAACCTATCATAGTGAACTTGATGAAGGATTACATTTCAAGTATCCTCCCACGTGGACTATAACCCAAGAAAAACGAGAATATTTATTTGACAATACTATCTTTATACGAGAAGAGGTTATTCATCTTCAAACGCCAAGTAAATTTACTTTAACTTTTGTTTCAAGTAATCATCCGAGCGATGGAGGATGCCCAGAATGTACTGTTAATTATGTTGAAAAAATTACTATTCCAAATTTTAAAAACATTTTTATAGTAGAAAACGATCGGGGAATAAATTCAAATGTTCTTTACGTAACGGAAAATGAAACACAAATTGGCGATAAAAAACTCGATTGGTCTATCTCAAGCAAATTTCAGCCAGATACCAATACAAGACATTTTTCTTTTATTGGACAGTTTGAAAATATTGATCCTCGAGGACGCCAATATGGAGGACACGAATATGTACTCTCTCCAGAAATATTTTCATCTCGCCCTGAAGTACAAACAGCCCGAAAAATTTTACGTACAATACGTTATTAAATTAATATCGTTTTACGAAACGAGGACTTTCAAATTCATTAGGTAATTAACTCTTTTCTTCTTGCTTTGGAGGTTTATATCCTTTGATATCATCTAATTTCCATGCTGCAAAGTCACATTTCGGATAGTTACTACAACCAAAAAACTTTCGACCTTTACGCGTTTTCTTCACGATAACCTTTCCGCCATCCTTTGGACATTTCACATTGGTTTCTTCAACAAACTGTCTCGTGAACCGACACTCTGGAAAACGATCACAGGAAAAAAACTTACCGAATCGTCCGGTACGAATCACCAAATGCCCTTCATGGCATTGCGGACATTTTTCGTCTGTCTTTTCAACGGGAATTGCTACTCGCTTAGCATCTTCAACTTTCTCAAGTGTCTTCGCAAAGGGATCATAAAATTCTTGCAGCATTTTCCGCCAATCCTTTTTCCCATCCGCAACAGAATCCAAATCATCCTCCATCTGCGCAGTAAATGGAATATCATCAATATCCGAAAAATTCTTAACCAAAAAATCATTTACCGCAATCCCGACAGTCGTCGGAATAAATTTACGTTCTACCCGCTCAATGTATCCACGATCAGTAATCGTCGAAATAATTGATGCATAGGTTGACGGGCGCCCGATACTTTTTTCTTCAAGGGTTTTAATCAAAGATGCATCATTGTAACGAGGGGGCGGTGTCGTCTCGTGTTCTTCTCCTTTAATATCACTAAGTACCACCTTCTCGCCTGCAACAAACTGTGGGAGTCGTTTATCTTCAAGTGCTTGCGGAGTTAATTTCAAAAATCCGTCAAATAATAATACTGACCCTGTCGTTTTAAAACGGTACATTTTCTTGTCATCCGTTGAATCTGCAATAACGGTTGTAGACTCAATTCGTGCATCTGTCATCTGTGATGCAACAGCACGCTTCCAAATCAAATCATATAATTTTGCATAGGCATCACCCAGTTCTTCACGGACATCCTGTGCCT
>DATIGJ010000111.1:0-2192 GCA_035454765.1 Patescibacteria group bacterium | reverse complement strand
CATGGCCATGCTCCAGATTTTTTAACAAATGATGAAACACGAGAGCGAGTTCCAATGAATTTATCAGATAGACTCCATTTGGCACTTTTTGTCGCAGACAAAATGACAGCAAATGGCTATGATGTTTTAAGACGAAGACCTTCATTTGTTGCGGGAGAACGACTTCACAAATCAGATGGAGATTTGCAACAGTTTGGTTTTCAACCCGATAAAGATGAATTACTTGTTGTTGCGATGGAAAGTGCGATTCGGCTTGGGTTTATTAACCCACAATCACTCTATCCCAGAAAATTACAACATGTGGTTGCTCCCTTATATGATATCCAAAGAGATTTTGTGAAAGGTGTTTATAAAGCAGCTGGTGTCACCAATCATGATTTGGCTCATCTGTTATTGGGAATAGGACAATATGCCGAAAGAAGAAAGGATGGGAAAAGTATGGTGGAATATCTTTCTCATAAATTTACGATTCCAGAAGAAATTGGCATAGATGCTGATAAGTTAGCAGTATATTTATCTCAAAAGACTGGCATTACGGATGAATCAATTTTGCAGACACCAGATAATATCGTCGACGGTGCAAAAGAAACAGTCATCCATTTTAGTTCTCAGTATCAAAGAGATCTGGATGAATTGTCACATGAATGGGAACCGGATTCTGCCGTTGCAAAACAGTGGAAACAGGGAATGGATGAGTATGCGAGTGGAGCTTGGTTTGAAAAGATGATGGCAACCTTATAGAATAACAATTATGAATAAAAAGATTACGATTTCGGCACCTGGGAAATTAATGCTTTTTGGTGAGCATGCTGTCGTGTATGACAGACCGTGTCTTGTGACTGCTGTTGATCAGCGAATGCGGGCAACGGTTGAAGTCTTGGATAGTCATGATTTTATACTTGATGCGCCGGATGTGAAAATTTCTAATTATAAAAAATCTATTAATACTATTGGGAAAGGAGAAATACCAAAAGGTGCAATGTTTATTGAGATTGCGGTAAAGAATTTTAAGACAAGATACGGTCTTAAAAAAGGTATCAGAATAACAACGCAGTCAGAGTTTTCTTCACAATTTGGATTTGGATCATCCAGTGCCTCAACGGTTTGTACTCTGAAAGCACTATCTGAACTTTTAGGTAAAAAACTTTCTAATAAACAGCTTTTTGATTTGGCATATAAAACTGTTTTGGATATTCAAGGAAAGGGATCAGGCTTTGATGTCGCTGCTGCTGTCTATGGTGGAACATTATATTTTGTGACAGGGGGGAAGACGATTAAGCCTTTGCAAATAAAGAAATTGCCACTTCTTGTCGGATATAGTGGCGTCAAAGCAGATACTGTAACGCTTATGAATCAGGTAAAAGCAACGTCAGAAAAATATCCAAAAGTCATTACAGGAATTTATAATGAAATTGCAAAACTTATTCCATTGGCACAAAATGCATTATTAAAAAACGATTGGGAAACAAGTGGTGAATTAATGAATATTAATCAAGGATATTTAGCAGCACTTGGTGTCAGTACACAAAAGCTTGAGGATATAATTTATGCTATCCGTGATAATGGCGGTTATGGTGCAAAATTATCAGGTGCAGGTGGCGGGGATTGTATCATTGGTCTCGCACCAGAATCAAAAATAGTTGCGATTAAAAAAACAGTCAAATCAGTAGGTGGAGAATTTCTTGATGTTGCAATGAATGCGGAAGGAGTACGGATTGACCCCACTTCGTTAAAGCTTCGAGGGGCGAGGAAATAAACTTATGAATATGAAAGCGACTGCAGTAGCTCCGTCAAATATTGCGTTTATTAAATATTGGGGAAAGAAAGATGAGATACTTCGTCTTCCGGAAAATGGGAGTATCTCAATGAATTTGAGTAATTTATTAACGACGACAACGGTTGAGTTTAGTGATTCGTATAAACAAGATATGGTGATTTATAACGGAGCTAAAGAATCACTCGTGGGAAATCGAGCGATTACCCATATTGATCGGATCAGGAAATTAGCAAAGATTGCAACAAACGTGAAGGTTGTTACGGAAAATAATTTTCCATCGAGCACTGGATTATCATCTTCCGCATCGGGTTTTGCCGCATTGACTGTTGCCGCGTCAAACGCTGCTGGGTTGAAACTTTCAGAGAAAGAATTATCAGTTCTTGCGCGGCAGGGATCGGGTTCTGCGTGTAGATCA
>DATIGJ010000110.1:0-4069 GCA_035454765.1 Patescibacteria group bacterium | reverse complement strand
CAATGATCTGTAAATTGAGAAGTGAACGGATCTGTTCTTGAGAAATCGTATATCCAAAAGGATTAGTCGGATTATCCAAAATAATCATTTTTGTTTTACTTGTTAGAGAATTTTTAATCGCTTTGATATCAATTTCAGTATCTTTTCGAGGAACATCAATCGTTTTTCCTCGAGCAAGCTGTACGAAATATTCATACATGACATAGGTTGGAGAACAGGTAATTACCTCATCACCAGGATCGATGAACAAACGTATAATTGCATCCACTAAATTGAGACTTCCGCCACCCAAGTAAATATTTTCTTTTGTAATCTTATCTTTTTTAGCAAGAAGAGAAATAAGCTCATCAGAAATCCCCGGATAATATTTTAATTGAAGCGTTTTCAATTTATCCCAAATTTGTTTTGGAAAATCAAAAATATTTTCTCCGGTATCCAGTTTAAGAAAGCCGTTTTTGTATTCTTCTGTCTCATCAAAATTTGTCGAGAGCGGCCAATACATAAACGTATCAAGATCTTTTCTATACAATAATTTATTAAGTGTTTTATTCATATACTTTTTGTCATGTAAACAATTTTATTTGCATATTTTATTTGAATCTAATACTCACAGAATTTTTGTGTGCAGGTAATTCTTCAATCGCCGCAACAGTTTCAACAGATGTTTTGATCTGTTTCAATCCTTCTTTAGTACACTCTTGTACTTGCATCCATTTACCAAATGCATCAACACCAAGTGGGGGATACATTTTTGCCATACCACCTGTTGGTAGAACGTGATTTGCACCTGTTGCATAATCACCCGTTGCTTTTGCTGTATAGTCTCCGAGAAATACAGATCCGGCATTCATAATTTTTTTAACGACAGCTTGATTGTTGTTTGTCATAATTTCTAAATGTTCGGGTGCATATTCATTGGTAAACGAAATTGCTTCATCAAGTGAATCAACAACTGCAAGTAATCCGTACCTTTTGAGAGCCTCGCGAGTTCTTGTTTCTGTTGCAAGTTTTGGTAATTGTTTTTTTATTTCTATTTTTGTTTCTTCAGCAATTTTTTTTGAAGTTGTTACCAAGATACATGCTGAGTCTTCTCCGTGTTCGCCATCAGCAAGCAGATCTGCTGCGATATAGGAAGGATTTGCTGTTTCATCTGCAATGATAAATACTTCAGATGGTCCTGCAGGCATATCAATACTAATTGCTTCCAGAGCAATCATTTTTGCAGCAGTAACATATGAATTGCCTGGTCCAAATATTTTATAAACATTTGGGATTGTTTCTGTACCATAAGCCATAGCAGCGATTGCTTCAACGCCACCTAATTTAAAGATTTTTGTAATACCCGCCATATCGGCCGCGACAAGTGTTGCTGCTGGAATCTGTCCTTTACCACGTGCTGGGGTACACATAATAATTTCACTACATCCGGCAATTTTTGCAGGAATCACGTTCATTAGAACTGTTGACGGATAGACTGCTTTTCCTCCAGGTACATACAGTCCAACTTTCTCGATTGCCCGCCATTCTCGCCAAACAGCAATGCCTTTTTCTGAATTGACAATAGTATCTTTTTTCTTTGGTAATTGTGCTAGGTGTACTGCAGTGATATTTTTTATCATCTGCTTAATACCAGTAATAAATGATTGATCAACTGCTTGATATGATTGCTGTATTTCTTCTTTTGTTACTTGTAATGACTTAAAATTTTCTTTCCCAAATCTTTTTTTGAAACTTTTAATGAGTACAGTATCTCCACCTTTTTGAATTTCATCCATTGTTTTCCGGACACCAGGCATAATGTCAGGATTCGTTCCTGAAGAACGTTTTATAATTCTTTGATAGTCTTTTTGAGTTAATTTGTTTAGTTTGATAATTTTCATATGTTTAAATAATCATTTTCTCAATCGGTAATACGATGATTCCTGTTGCTCCCATTTTTTTTAGTTTTTCAATTGTTTCCCAAAAAATATTTTCTTTAATCACCGATTGTACTGATACCCAACCTTCTTTTGTTAATGGAGAGACCGTAGGGGACTTGAGTCCAGGAATAATTTTATTTAATCGCGGCAGGATTGTTTCGGGGGCATTCATCATGACGTATTTGTATTCTTTTGCAGAAAGGACACCTTTAAATCGTGTCATGAGATTTTCAAATGAGATCTTTTTACCATTTATAAATGTTTGCTCATTTGCGAGGAGGACTGCTTCTGAATCATAAATGTTTTCAAGAATTCGTAAGTCGTTGATTGCAAGAGTACTACCACTTGATGTTAAATCAACAATTGCATCAGCAACACCAAGTGCAGGAGTAATTTCAACTGAGCCTTTGATATTCACAATTTCTACGGGAGCGTTTTTTTTCTTGAAAAATTTTAACGTTGATTTGGGGTAGGATGTCGCTATCTTTTTATTTTTTAATTGTTGGATTGTTTCTATTTCTGATTCTTTTGGTACGGCAACAATGAGTGAACAAAATCCATATCTAAGGTTTAGTACTTTTTTAACTTGAGGTCTCTTCTCGTTGAGAATATTTTGTCCAACGATTCCAAGGTCAACAATACCAGATTCGACATAGTTTGGAATATCATCATCACGGACATAAAGAATTTCCAAGGGAAAATTTCGGCATGATGAAAAAAGCCGTTGTTTGTAACTATCAAATTCCAAACCGCTTTTGCGTAAGAAGTCAATTGTTTCATCAGTCAAACGACCTTCTTTTTGTATTGCCAGTTTTAAATTGTTATTGTTTAATTTTTTCATATTTTTATAATTTACAGCTTTGCTCGCGCAAACTGTGATTTGACTAACTGTTATGTCAAATCACAAAAAAACCCGCCTGTCAGCGGGTTCAAGTTTGTGCAAAGCACGACAAGATACCCGCGTCAGCGAGTATGATGTACATCGTTTGTTTTATTTACAGTATTATTTTTCATATTATTTTAATCGGGAGAGTATTAGTTGATATCCTCCCATACCTTTTGTTAACCACTTACTGATACGAGCAATAGTTGTGCTGCTCATACCAGTTTCCTTTGCGATTTCTTCGTAAGGAACTTTTTCGTTTAACATTCTCGCTGCTTTCCAGCGGTTGATAAATTCTTTTAATTCCGCTTCCGTCAGCAAATCGCGTAAAAATTTTTTACATTCCTCATCATTTTTTAATGAAAGAAAAGCTTCAAAAAATTTCTTTGCGTCTTTAGTTTCTAAGTATTGCATACTTTATTTAACTAAAGTAGATGTATCTTATCACTTTATTAAGATAAAGTCAAGTAGTATCTACTTCAAGTAGTTTTTGTTGTGACTTGGTTAATTGTATCAGTTTGTTATTTTGAATTGCAAAAAGATCTTCAATGCGGATACCAAAGCCAGGAGATACCTGCCTGCCGCCTGCCTGCCGGACAGGAAGGGCAGGCAGGTAGATACCAGGTTCGATAGAGAATACCATACCTTCGGCAAGCGTTTCTTTTGAGGTAGGGGATAGGCGTGGAGCTTCGTGAACCTGAAGTCCAATACCATGTCCAAGAGAGTGAGGGATGGATGGGTATCCTTGAGAAATAATGTGTTCGCGAGCCACTTTATCAAGTTGTGATGCTGTAACGTTTTTTGTTCGTTTTATTTCGCGGGTGTAGTATTGTATCGCATTTTGTTGTGCTTTAAGCACAGTTTCATATGCTTGTTTTTGTTCATTTTTGGGTTTGCCAAAGAAGATTGTTCGTGTCATGTCAGAACAATAATTGTTATATTTTACTCCAAAATCTATAAGAATAAGATTGTTTATTTTTAGTTTTTTATTACCGGTTTTGTGATGAGGAATTGCTGCATTTTCTTCAAAGGCAACGATTGACGGAAAAGAAATTTCAGCACCATGGGTTTTTATAAATATTTCAAGAAGTGCTGCAATCTGCAGCTCTGTCATTTCCGGTTTGATTTGTTCAAGAATGTAGGAGAATGCTTTGTCGCCAATCTCGCATGCCTTTTTGATTTTTGCTATTTCTTCTGGTGTTTTTGTAATTCGAAGCGAAGCTAGTGAAAGATGTTTGGTCTGTTTGACGGCAGAACTAATTTTTTT
>DATIGJ010000109.1:0-2128 GCA_035454765.1 Patescibacteria group bacterium | reverse complement strand
ACTACATAATACCAAACTACCCCGCACCTGGACGGTTTTCTGTCTTATTGCGTGCCTGCTGCACTGCCATCGGCACTTCTTCCTTCTTCTTTTGTTCTTCCATTTGCTCCATCTGTTGTTTTTCTTGTTCTTCCTGTTGTTCTTCTTGCTGTTCTGCTTGCTTCCTTTCCTGTCTCCGTTTTTCAACATCTGATTCCAAATTTGAAATATCACCAAATGTTGGAATGTAATAATCACTTCTATGTTTTTGGTCATGTTCTCTTTGAGCTTGTTCTGTTTGGGCATTACCTGATGCTTGAGTTTCAGATTGTTGCTGCGCGGCTTGTC
Organism: Patescibacteria group bacterium; assembly: GCA_035454765.1. Classification (GTDB taxonomy): domain Bacteria; phylum Patescibacteriota; class Microgenomatia; order Levybacterales; family UBA12049; genus DATIGJ01. The sequence continues at coordinate 1,801 of DATIGJ010000109.1, read as the reverse complement.
CTTGTGCAGAGGAAGATTGTGTAGGTTGTTGACCTTGCGGCACAACAGTCTGTGGCGTATGTTGTGGATTATGTGTAGCTTGCTGTGTCGTATCAGTCGCGTTTGATGTAGTTGCTGGATCAACTGTTGCATCAATCTGCTGTCCCTGATCACCATCAGGTGCTGTTGGTGTACTTGGGCCGTACAATGCACCAAGCAGTTGCTTTGCAGCATCATCTGCTGCCTGTTTCATCTGACTGGAGGTTGCCTTTGCAGCACCTTTCACTGCATTTTGCACAACATTTCCTGTTGCTTTTGCAGCAGGAACATTTTCAAAACCATCATCTAATTCAAAAGGATTTGTTGCATTTGCCATAGGACTATCTTACTATGAATAAACGAATAATCCAACATCGTATATTTAATATTCACTTCTTCCATCCATCGCCCGTTCCAGCGTCGTCGGATCGGCATATTCTAAATCTGCGCCAGTTGGCAAACCCCGCCCAATTCTCGTAATTTTTAGTTCTGAGTTCTCAGTTCTCAGTTGCTTTGCAATGTACATCGCTGTCGCTTCTCCTTCCATTGTCGGATTAGTCGCCAAAATAATCTCTTTTATTCCCTGTTCTCCATTCTTAGTTCTTTGTACGAGTTCGCTAATGCGAATCTCGTCCGGTCCAATATTATTCAACGGATCAATTTTCCCGTGAAGAACATGATAGACACCATGAAAAGTACCGCTTTTTTCAAGAGCCAAGACGTCAAGCGGTTGTTCAACAACACAAACAACCTTCTGATCGCGCCTGATATCCGAACAAATTGAACAGGGATCAGTTTCATCAACACTAAAACAAATTGAACACATCACGGTATTTGTTTTCAAATTCGCAACTGACTTGGCAAACCGATCAAGCTCACCTTGTGGAACGTGCAATAAATAAAACGTTAACCGCTGAGCTGTCTTGGGCCCAACACCCGGCAATCGTTCAAATGATTCGATAACTTGTTGAATTGCTTTAGGAATTTTCATGAATCTTAAATTTAAAATTTTCAATTTTTAATCAAGTCTTAATTTTAAATATTTAAAACATTAATACCTTGAAAATTCAATAAAAATTGAAATTAAAAATTATTTTGTAGTTCTTTTGCCACCATCTCGGCAATAGACAACATTTCTAGTTTTTCAAATTTTTTCTCTTCAGGGACAAAAACACTATCCGTTACAAATACTTTGGTGACAACAGACTTTTGCAATAATTCAGGAGCTTCTTGACTGAAAACAGGATGTGTTGCAAAAACATAAATATCTTCAACACCTTTGTCATGAAGTAATTGAGCAGATCCTGCAATCGTCTTCCCACTTGAAATCATATCATCAACAATATAACCAGTTTTTTTTATAATTGATTGATCTCCTTCTATTTTTTCAATAACAATATTCCCTGTGTCCAAATCTCTGTCTTTCACAGTCGCAATCCATGGCATCCCATCCAATAATTCAGACATCTTGCTAATTCTTCGCAGTCCCCCCATGTCAGGCGATGCAAGAAAACCTTCCCCTAACTCCCGAATTTTATCTGCAAAAAGTGAAAGTGCAGATAAATGAGCAACAGGAACTGAAAACACTTCAGGAATTTTAATAGAATGAAAATCCACACAGATGACACGATCCGCACCAGTTCCTTCAAGTGCATGAATCACGACATCCAGCGAAACCGCTTCTCCATCACGAAAAACATGATCTTGGCGCTGATAGCCAAGATACGGGACAACCGCTGTAATACTTTTGGCGCCGCTTCTTTTTAATGCGTCAATAATAAAA
>DATIGJ010000108.1:0-4336 GCA_035454765.1 Patescibacteria group bacterium | reverse complement strand
CCTGCAGCAGCTTCTGCCAATTTTGATAGTTCTCCTTGGGCTCCTTTGACCCAGAAACAAGTTGAAGATCTGCTGCAAAAGTAATTTTTTATTTACTTTCTGGTGGCGATGAGGACGAAACGTTGCAGATCTGCGAAGCCATCGCAAGTATAGATGATAAGTGTTTCTCCTGTTTTTTGCGTAAACACATCAAGTCTATCGGGAGCAACAGTCATTGTTTGATCAATAATATAGATATGAATTTTATTATCAGCTGTTTTTATCTCGATACTATCTCCAATGGATAACCAGCGGATTGGGCCGAGTCGTTCTATGGTATTGTGTCCGTATAGAATAATCGGACCATTTTCTTTCGGACGTGCCGATGTCGTCAGATGCGAGACATAGTCACTTACCTGCCAGATACCATTATTGATTGCTGTTTCCTGAATAGGTAAATCAACACCGATTTTTTTGATAATCAGTTGCGTCGGAATGGCATGCGTTTTTTCAACCGGAACAACTTTTGGTGTAAAAAACGCGAGTTGTATTGTTTGATTAAAATGCCACAGAAATGAAATACTGATAAAAAGAATGCCAAAAATGAAAAAGGCTTTCGTGCGATAAGAAAGTTTATGAAATGATTGAAGGAATCGTGTTACTTTAGATTGGAAAGAGATAGTCTTTTTCGGTAATCGTTTAATCCGCGTGGATTTAGATGAGTTTCTTTTCTTTGGCATAGGAAACATATCCTGCCCATACTAACAGCATACCAAAGATGACATAAAGATTCATCATTGTTTCTTGAAATGTTCCTGTTGTCGCCATGGTTGACGTACCGAGAATTTGCGGCTGATCGTTTGAAGGCTTTGATTCAGTCGTTGATGAATTATTATTTGAATTATTGTTATTTGATGGTGTATTTGTCGGCGTCGCTGTTGGTTCAGACGTTGGTGTTGGAGTAACTGTTGGTGTACTGGTTGGTGTCGGTTCACATTCTACACATGCTTCGTGTGGTGTAGGAGTTGGCGTATTGGTCGGTGTAGCCGTCACAGTTGGTGTAGGTGTGTTTGTAGGAGTCGGCGTGTTAGTAGGTGTTGGAGTCGGTGTGTTGGTTACCGTTGTTACAGAATAGGTTCCTTCTAAATGACTAATATCTTTACAAGATGGACCACTTCCTATTTTTGTAACAGTAACTTGACTTCCGTTTACTGTGACATTGTAACAAGTTGATGCAGTGTTTGTCGGATAAACATCAACACAATTCTGTCCTGCTTTGACAGTAACAGATGCGATTGTATAACCATTACCTAAATCAGCTGAATTGGTTGTTTCGGTTTTCCAACGATTAGGCTCTGCACCTTCACACTGATAGCCGTTACCACCTATTTTAAGTTCTGCATCAGCTTGAACAATTGTGTTTATGGGAAGATTAGAAATCCCAAGAAGAGAGATGAGTAAAAGTGTTGTTATGACTGACAATCTTTTCATAAATATTTTGCCGACAAAGTCTACAAATTGTCGTTCCACGAACATAAGACTAGTAGTGTAGCATATGTATATAGTAATTGCAATAGATGAATTTTTTAATTCTATTCTGAGGTTTAACTGGTTCAGATTAAGCCCTATAGCTTTTGTTGGCAAAATCTTTTTTATAGGAGATATATCCTCCGAGTATAAGAATCATACCAAAGATTAGATAAAGATTCATCATTGTTTCTTGAAATGTTCCTGTTCCCGCCAAGGAACTGATGAAGACGAAGAAAATCTTAAAAGAGATATTTGAGGAATTTGCGGAATTGATAGAAGATGTTCTCGTGGTCCTTTTTGAGAATGATTGTTTCGTTGTCTCCTGTGATCGTTACTGTTTGTGATTGGTACCCCTCTGCTTCGATCGTTACATCATAATAATCAATCAAATACGGAAGCGTGAAATCGCCATTTGTCGTAACGGTTTTACCATCATAGGTGATGCGCGCATTGAGATTGTCCCCGAGATCGTTTTGTACAATTAGAGTAATAAGGGTTGGGTTGTATACTTTTGTTAATTCTTCTACTGCCTTTCGTGGTGTGCCGTCAGGATTCCATAGTTCGGTTGATCCTCCGTAATTGGTCCAATAACTGATGCCGACAAATGATTTTTCTTGAAGTAATAATTTGAGAGCATTTTTAATCCATAACGCTTGTTCTTCTTCGGTCATATCTCCATGGATGTCAGGGATTGGTGCACCAAATTCTCCGAGGATTACCTGACCTCCTGATTGTTTTGCGTATTCCTGAATATCTGCTGCGAGTTGTTCAGGTGTACGCACATAGTGATCAACAACGACAATACCACCAAGTGCTTGGGTTGTTTCACGATCCATAATAAGTCTCGCGACATCACCATTCATAGAATTAAAATTTGATCTTACATTTTTCCCGATTGCTTTAAATGCTTCCTGAGTTACTTTGTATTCATCAATCAGGAATTTTTTGTGACCTTCTGCATCTCTATTCATTCTCGGGTCACCTGGTCCCCCATTTTCGCATTCAGGACATGCGGAGAAGACATCGCCATTTTCAAAAAGTTCAGGGTGTTTGACGATAAATTCTTTTGTTTTTTCGATATGTTCTTCTCGAGAGATTCCTTCATAGCCAAACCATCGTTCCCATCCTGACCAGTTACCACGGAACCAAATTTTCAAATCATATTTTCGTGCAGCGGCAACCCATCGTTTAAGAATTGGAAGAAATTCTTCATCGTAAGGGGTGGCGATGCCAACGTGGGTTGCTCCCGTTTCTGCGATTTGTCTGATTTGTTTATCAATTACCTTATCGTATGATGGATCGTTGAGTTTTTCTCGCGAGGGATCTCGTGAATACTTCATTGTATCAATGGCTCGAAAATCCCAAAATGTTGTTTCATTTGTAACAGTTTTTTGTGATTGTTTATTGATCGTAAGACCAATCAGTCCTGCGGTAAAAAGAATAATAATGAAAACAATAATTTTTTTCATAGTGTAATAATCAGTAACAAATCTTTTGTATCAGTTTTTGGTATCGTAATAGTACTATTTTCGTATACAATCGGAATTTGTTTTAGTATATCAGGCAGATAACCGAATACTTTTTCGTTACGTAGTTGTTTTATGATTGTTAGCTTTGATTGTATCATATTTTTATTCGGAATGTAGATGAAATAGATCTTATTATCTATTGTTGCTGCAACGGGTTGGTACGGTTTTTTTTCAGTCCATTCAGGAACGACCAAGGAAAAATCAGGTCGCAATTTCCACCATTCATATTGTTTTAAAAAAGCTACTGCGTTGCCCAGTTGCGCTGCTCCTTGTTGCTGCAGTGCTTTTTTCCAATCCGATTTTCCCCAATGCTCCATAAAATTATCGCCATTCTTTGCCATTTGCCAGATGCCGTGAGCTCCGTATGTGTGTCCTTTGGCTCCGGACAAAATACATGCCCAGAAGGCAAGTCGCTGATAATACTCATCAAAATTATTTCCAATGCCTTCATACCATGGTTCCATGTTAATGATCGGCTGCAGTGTTGTTTCGCTTGCTTGTTTAATACTGGCGATCATAAATGGTAGCGATTCCTTAGCATGTCCTGATTGAATGGTATTGATGGTAAGCCATGAAGGATTATGGAAAAGGTTATTTGCAGTAATATCCGAACGAACATGAACAGTCAGCGGACGCTTGTGAGTATTTTTGGACTGTATATATTCAGCTAGTTCGTTCCAGAGTTTGATATTTTTATTTATGAATGCTGCTTCCTTTTTCTTCAAATAAAGATACATTAAGTGACGTTTCGTTTTTTGAGCAAGGGTAAAGAGTTTTAATGTTTTGAGTATTGAAAATAGTTTTTGTTTATTTTTTTCTGTTTGAGGAAATCCTGGAATATATGGCGCTGTCAGGTTGGCTTCTCCACAGAGACAAAAAATAACCGGATACTTGGCATATCTTGCAAGAATCTCATCCCAGAGTTTTTTTAACGGTTCGATGCCGATTGTATTTATTTGATGTCCCCATCCACCGACAATACATGGGACAAGACCGTTTTCAATTAATAATCGAATTTTTGTGTCAATTTCATTAAAGTAATTTTTATTAATTGTTAAATCTTTATTGAAAGGTAATCCTCCGCTGTTTGCCGCATCATCCGAGAAAGTATCTGTTTCAGGCGGCACACCAACCACAAGTTGTACAACGGTAAATCCTTTTTGTGCTCTATCTTTGACAAGAATTTCAAATTCTTCCAAAGTCGTTCTACCCGATCCCCCATACCACCAGGTGTCGGCAAACCAAAAAAAAGGAGTTCCATCTTCATGGACAAGATATGTTTTGTCAGGAGAGAGTTT
>DATIGJ010000107.1:0-3269 GCA_035454765.1 Patescibacteria group bacterium | reverse complement strand
CACAACGCCATGTTCAGTAGGTCTTTTTATGGTAATCTCTTTTATACCCATAGGTATCTAAACTAGATTTTACAACAAAAATTATATTATGCAAGAGACAAAATTATTTATTAATGAAATATCTTATATTTTTGTGGCTATAAAAATATTAGCTTCATTGACATATTCTTAAAAAGTCCTATAATCTAGAGCATGTCAAAAGAAACACCACAAGCGCGTCAACAAAGGCGTACTCGACAACAGGAAACAGCTTATTTACTTGCAAAATATCTTGTCGATTCTCATGCTGACAGAAAAACAGTATCTCAATTTGCCAAAATTACTGAGCCAAATCCGTTTATCAGAATCAAAAGAAGAGTAAAGAAAAAAGCAAAGGAATATTTACGAAGCATAGATAACAGGCAAACACTACCCCCCTTGGGTTTTTCACAAAATCAAAAAGATCTTTTAGTTAATTTACGTACGGAAATCAGACAACAAGAAGAGGAACATATTGAAGAAAAAAGAAGAAAAAGAAATTTCTCTGTAAGAGACAGAACTATGATTGCTATACGAGCTGTCTATAACAGAATGCCAAAAGAAGAAAAAATTGAGATGTTTCGTCAGGCAGGATATAAGGATAATGAAATGCCCGTTGATCTGTCAAAACGAGCTTGGCAATCAGGAGCATTAAGTGTAGGTATTTTACTTGGAGAAGAAGTGGTAAGAGGAGTCGTAGCAACAAAGGGCGATTTTTCTTCACTTATTAATCAGATCCCTGATAATTTCCAAGGTATTGCTGCAGCACTTTCCATCCTTGCCTATACTGGTTCATACGCTGCTTATGTTTATCAAAACCTTCGGCTTGCAAAACGATTCGGAAGAAGTGCCAATCCTGTAGCAACAACTTTTGACTCGACGGCAAAACATTTATTTCGTGAAAGAGCCAGTGATACTCTTGCAGTTGCAACGACAACCGGTTTTGATGCATTGATGCGTACTGTTGTTATCAATAGTGCTGTTGGTTTTTGGGGTGGATCTGAAAAAATTATTGCCACAAATGCCATACTTGCGCTAATTAACTTATCACTTATTGTCGGCGCAGAAGGATTGCTTCGAGTTGCAGGAAAGAAAAAACAACAGAACCAAACGTAAGCCTATCCTTTATTTTCTAGAGATCTCCAAAGATACCAACAGGCGGTAGAACGATAAGGTTTCCATGTTTCAGCAAGTGCAATCATTTGTTTTCGATCAGTAATTCCATACAGTTTTGTTATCGCATTGCGCAGACCCAAATCACCAAGAGAAAAGACATCAGGTCTTTTCAAGGTGAAGATGAGAATCATTTCTGCAGTCCATCTCCCAATACCTTTGATTTGTGTCAATTCTGCAATGACATCCTCATCAGACTGTTTTTTAATCTTTGCAACATCAATCAACTCACTGACAAAGGCATTGGCAACGGATTTGACGTAGGAAACTTTAGCGTAAGACATGCCACAGGCTCTTATTTTTTCATCATCGAGAGCAAGCACCTGTGTGGGTGTCGGAAATTTCTTCCCAAACAATGTTTGAAACCTGGCGAAAATGGTATCTGCTGCTTTGATTGATAATTGTTGAGAAATAATAGATTCAATCAGTTCATAAAAAAAATTTGCGCTTCGGTCTTCAAATTTCGGTGCAGGATATTTTTTTACTAACTTTTTTAAAACTGGATCGTTAAACATATAAAGAAAGATGGTGTGTTCCCAGGCTTTCCTGCCTTTGGGATGCTGCAGTCTCAATCAACTGAGCAGTTAAAAGCATATTTTTTGTTTCAAGGACATCAGAGCTAAGTACTTCTATTTTTTTCAATTCTTCTTGTAACGTTTTTATTTTTTGCTTTGCAAGCAATAATCCTTCATGAGTTCGGACAATACCGACATAATCCCACATGATCTGACGGAGTTGCTGCTTAATGCTCGTTATCCTTTTTTTATCATTTCGATGAGCCGAAGGCGACGTAATATTTAAGATTTTTTCGCTAACGTTCGCAATCACAGGTTTTGCCGGCATTTCATCAATACATTTTTCAATTTGGCTTGAAAAGACCAATCCTTCAAGCATTGAATTTGAAGCCAATCGATTAGCACCATGTACACCTGTTGAGGCAACTTCTCCATAAGCAAATAAATTGGTGACCGATGTTCGTCCATATAAATCAGTCACAACTCCTCCGCACATAAAATGTGAAGCAGGTGTTACAGGAATGAGATTTTGAGACAAATCATAGCCACGTTTTTTAAGCGCCAAAAAAATATTAGGAAATCTATTTTGCAAAAAGGTTTTTGATTTATGGCGCATATCAAGATAGACATCTCCTGTTTTTTGCTCGCTAAAAATTGCTCGTGCCACAACATCCCGTGGAGCAAGCTCAGCCATCGGATGAAGTTTTTTCATAAATCGCTCCCCCTGACTCTTTACCAGATATGCACCTTCACCTCTAAGTGCCTCAGATAAAAGAAACTGCGGCGATTTCTTCTCTTTTAATGCAGTCGGATGAAATTGGACGAACTCAAGATCCGAAAGTGACGCTCCTGCTCTTTTTGCAAGAGCAATCCCATCACCTGTTGCGACTTCAGGATTGGTTGTGAAGTGGTAAAGCTGTCCTGCTCCTCCTGTAGCAATGACAACTGCCCGGGCAAAAATGTCACGTTTTTGTTGATTATTGAGTACGGAGACACCAAAGCAAACATTTTTCTTTACCAGTAAGTCTATTGCCGGTGTTTTCTCCCACACAACAATATTCTTATTCTGAAAAACATGAGAAACCAATGCTTTTTGGATTTCTTGACCGGTAAAATCAGTCGCATGGAGAATACGAGGATACGAATGGGCTGCTTCGTAAGAAGAAACATAGTCACCATCTTGTTGTTTATCAAACAGCACCCCGTAGTTAATTAATTTTTCTATTGCTTCTTTTCCTTTTTTTGCAAGAAAGGTCACAGCCTTTTTATTGTTATGATAATATCCTGCTTCAAGTGTGTCAGTGATATGGGACACGATAGTATCATCACGTTTGGTAACTGCGGCAATACCCCCCTGAGCAAAAAAAGTTGAAGAGGCGTTGATACTGGCCTTTGTGACAACAAGCACCTTTCCATGCTTCGCAAGACTTAATGCACTATTGAGCCCTGCAATGCCTGATCCGATAACGACAAAATCAAAAAAATCCTTTTGCATAAATAGTTTTATAGATGTATTATACACGTAGCATGATACCAATTCCCAAGCTGCAAGAAGAGCATTTA
>DATIGJ010000106.1:0-2169 GCA_035454765.1 Patescibacteria group bacterium | reverse complement strand
CACCTGAGGAAGGTCGAAAAGTTATTGATGAAATGGCAAAGAATGGGTTATCGCGTGAGAAATCACAGGTTGATCCACACAAAGAACTTGATGAGACATTGCATATTTGGGTCATGGCGGAAATCCCTTCAAATATTCTGCTGGTTGAAGAATTCGCGGATATTTTTGACGGATTTTCGATTGGCTCCAATGATCTGACGCAGTTAACACTCGGACTTGATCGCGATTCCAAGATAATCGCACATATCGGGAATGAAAATAATGAGGCAGTTCATAAGATGATACATACGCTTATTACCAAAGCACATGAAAAGGGATTGCAGGTCGGTATTTGCGGACAGGGACCGTCAGATTTTCCCGAACTTGCGGAATTTTTGGTGAAAGAAGGCATTGATTCAATTTCTTTGAGTCCTGATACGGTGTTGAAGACGGGGATTGCCTTGAAGAAAGTAGAAGAGGGAGTATGAAGATTGCTTTTTTTGAAATTGCAGAGTGGGAAAAGTCTCATTGTGAGGAGGCACTTAAAGATAACGAACTCTTATTTACTGATCAAAAAGTGCAGCATTGTCAGGATCAATCTTTTTTCCAAGCGGAGATTATCTCACCGTTTATTTATTCCACATTAAACAAAGAAACGCTACAAAAATTTCCCAATCTGAGATTGATAACAACGCGTTCAACAGGCTATGACCATATTGATCTTGCATATTGTCAGGAAAAAGGAATTACTGTTGCTAATGTGCCATCGTACGGAGCTCATAGCGTTGCCGAACATACACTGGCGCTTATTTTTGCAATCAGCAGGAAAATTATTGAGAGTGTGAACCGTAGCAGACGGGGTGATTTCGGATTTGAGGGGCTTCGAGGTTTTGATATCTCGGGGAAAACATTGGGTGTTATCGGATCGGGCAAAATTGGAACAAAAGTGATCAAGCTCGCATTGGCGCTTGAGATGAAGGTGCTTGTCTCTTCACATCACCCTGAAGAATTACCAAAGGATCCAAATCTTGCAAGTGTTTCCTTTGATGAAGTTATTAGTAAAGCTGATATTGTCACATTGCATGTGCCATATACACAAGAAACGCATCATATGATTAATAGAGACAATTTGAAGCAATTTAAAAAGGGAAGTGTGTTAATCAATACGGCGCGTGGAGGACTTATCGAAACACGAGCGATTCTGGAAGGACTCGAACAGGGAATCTTTCGTGGTGTCGGGCTTGATGTGTTGGAGGAGGAAAATTTTTTGAAGGAAGAAAAAGAATTGCAGGCCAGCGATTTTCTGAATTCTCCCGAAGTTGCGACAAGACTTTTGGATCATATGCTTCTTGATCGTGATGATGTGTTGTATACGTCTCACAACGCGTTTAATAGTGAAGAATCAGATAATGAAATTCTTCGGGTTACCCATGAGAATATTACTGCGTTTATTGTGGGATCTGCTCAAAATACCATTAAAGCCTCATAGTTTTCACTTGAATATCTCATAGTTTGTGGTATAATCTCACACATTATGGCATTAGTTGATGGATGGCGAGCTGCTGCTGCTGAAAGAGCGAAAGCTGCGGTAAATGATACCATAGGGGCGTGGAGATCGGTGTATCCAGGAAGGTATTCTCCTCGTAGACCTCGAGCTTGGAGTCCTGTAGAGGTGCACCATGAAGGTCAAAGGACTATAGTTAGCACCGAGTGGAAAGGATCGAAAAGAACGATTTTTGATAGTCAGCCTCATGTTATTCAGTTCAATTATCCGACCGGATGGCTTGGGAGATCTGATCGAACGGCACTCCTTATACGTAATGGCAAAACTGGAGAACAACACATCAGTTTTGCAGATGACGGTGACGTAACGGTTCGAAGATTAAAAGAACTTCGACGTGCTGCGAAAACACTTCGTCCTGTAACAGAAGTATTATTTAACTCCATGCTGCGTCAGGCAGGTATGTTGTAATATTCGAGTACTCATATCTACCGCTACCTCAACGAAAAGTGTAGAGCTTAGATAGTCGTCTGTGATATAGTTGAATATATCATGGATCAGGCTGTTCTTGCAGAGCTTACTGCTTTTTTTGAAAAAATTCGTCAGGGAGATTTCTCTCAAGATCTTCCGATGCCTCAAGAAGAAAGTCAGTTATCATCTGTTGTTTTTGGCCTGAATCAACTCCTTGC
>DATIGJ010000105.1:0-2789 GCA_035454765.1 Patescibacteria group bacterium | reverse complement strand
AATTTTATACAAAAATTTCCGACAGGTAAAAAAATTATTTATATTTCGTATGGTACGTTTATCAATGACGATCTTTCATTTTATGCAATGTGTATTGAGGCATTTCGAGGTTCGGAGTATCAGGTAATTATTTCGTTAGGGAACCGACATGACCCCACAATTTTTTCGAATGTTCCCCAAAATATCATTATTAAAAAATATGTCAATCAGCTTGAAATTTTAAAAAGAACATCTCTGTTTATTTCCCACGGTGGCATGAATGGTGTGAGTGAGAGTCTCTATTATGGCGTGCCGATGTTGCTTATTCCCGAGACAGAAGAACAGCGGTTTAACGCGTTACGAGTTCAACAAACTGGTGCAGGTATTGTTTTGAAAAAGAGAGGTCTTACATCAGACATAATCCATGATATGACAGAAAAATTATTATATGATCCAAAATTTGTGAAAAATGCAAAAAAACAGCAAGAGTTATTCAGAAAGAGCGGAGGGTACAAAAAAGCAGCGGATGAAATAGAAGGATGTCTCAACAAAGCAACTCTGGTACAATGAATATATGAAAGTGAACGTCATTTCTGAATCTCAATATATTAAGGAAAAATTTGGAGGGATTCATATTGCGTTTATCAATCATGTTGCACTGTTGAAAAAAAAAGGTGTTGACGTAGTTATTAATTCTCTGGGTAAAGCTGATCTTGTACATATTCATAGTTACGGTCCTTTTGCATTGTTTAAAATGCTGACGAGTCGTGAACCAAAAGTTGCGATCACCCACATCGTTCCGGAATCACTTGTCGGGAGTTACCGTGGAGGTAAATTTTTTTTCAACCTGATCAAAAAATATCTTATTTTTTTCTACAATCGCGCTGATTTAATTATTGCAGTTAATCCGAAATCAAAAAAGGATTTAGAAGCTTTAGGGGTAAAAGCGCGTATTGAAGTTTTGCCCAATCAAATTAATTCTGCAGTGATTCGAAAAGATGAAAAATTACGTCATAAAGGGCGTGACAAATATGGATTTACCAGTCGCGATTTTGTCATCGTGAGCGCGGGCAGACAATCTCCCCGAAAAGGTGTCCATGATTTTGTTCGGCTTGCAAAAAAATTTCCTCAATTACAGTTTGTCTGGGCGGGAGGAAAAGAAGCCGATGTACTTAACGCACAAACTCCCGAGGAGAAAGCAATTCTTGAAAATCCTCCAGTAAATATGCATTTTTTGGGAACAGTTTCGTATGAGACCATGGGAATGATTTTTAATATGGGAGATATTCTTGTTTTCCCTTCACATCAAGAGACACAGGGGCTTGTCATTATTGAAGCAGCGGTTTGCGGTTTACCTGTTGTGGTTCGCGATCTTCCTGAATACAGACAGGAGTATCAGGAGGGGTACATTGCTTGTGACAGCCTTGAGGAGTTTGAGCAAGCAATTAGAAAATTACATGACAATAAAGCGTATTATCACAAACAGGTTGAGGAATCAGCAAAACTTGCGGCAAAATTCAGTGATGCTATAATAGGGGACAAAATGATTGAACTCTATCAGTCGCTTCTTACTCAATGAAAATTGGATTTTTTACCGACAGCTATCTGCCCCGAATTGATGGTGTTGTTGTCTCTTTAGAAACCTGTGCAAGAGCACTTCGCGCACGAGGACATGAAGTCTATATCGTTGCGCCTAGTCATCCGCACCATAAAGAAAAAGATCCTTTTGTTTACAGATTAGCATCTATTAAATTTCCGAGTCCATCGGGGACACCTGAAGCACGGTGGGTTTTGCAAATTCCGGAGAAAAAATTACTGGACGTTGTGCGGATTGATTTTGATATTATTCATGGGCACTCAACTTTTAGTGGTATTACCCTTCTTGGCATAGAAATAGCAAAATTAAAAAATATTCCTCATATCTGGACATATCATACTTTTTGGAATCGTTACACACATTATATTTTTAACGGAAAAATCGTTACACCAAAAATGGTTGAAGTTGTCAGTAAGTTTTTGGGCAATATGTCTGATTATCTTATTGCACCAACTGATGGAGTGAAAAAAGAGTTAATTTCTTACGGTGTCAAACAGCCGATCGAAGTGTTACCAAATGGGATTGATGTGAGTACTTATCAACAAGGTAAAAAAGGGTTTCTTCGTAAGGCTCTGCATATCACTCGCAACAAAAAAATTTTGTTATCAGTTGGAAGACTTGGTAAAGAAAAATCAATGGATTTTCTTATAAAATCATTTAAACACATTGTTGAGCAGGAGAAGAATACAGTTTTTGTTTTAGTGGGCGATGGTCCTGATAAGAACAAATTAAAAAGACTAGTGACAAGACTTGAATTAGAATCATCTGTTTTTTTTATGGGTACGGTGAATCATTCGGACATGCCGCATGTCTATGCGGATGCGGATCTATTTCTCTTTGCATCGCAAACAGAAACACAAGGACTGGTTCTTCTTGAAGCGCTCGCTTCAGGAGTGCCAGTCGTTGCTGTATCGGATAAGGCGTTTGATGCTGTCATTTTTTCAGGGGAAAATGGTTTTCTTGTGGTAAAAGACCCCAAAATCTTTGCTGAGAAGGCGATTTTATTACTTCGAGATAAGAAGTTGTATCAACGTTTTTTCCAATCAGGGCAAGAACAAGTAAAGAAATTTTCTGTCGAAAATACGGTAAAACAGGTGGAGAAGTTGTATGGTCAGGTAATGAAAGAGAAAGGAGAAAAAGAAAAAAATTATCTTCATGTGAAGAGTATAAACCAAATTAAAAAGTTTTTTGTTAAAGCGAGTAATACTTTGAG
>DATIGJ010000104.1:0-3057 GCA_035454765.1 Patescibacteria group bacterium | reverse complement strand
CCACGTGCTAAAGTGGGAGAGAATTCGACGATATTTTGTTCAATTCCTAATGCTTCAAGCGCTTTAAAAATGTCAACAAGTCGTTCTGTTGGTTCTCTAGTAAGGAGTGTTTGGAGGGCTATTTTTGCTTCAGCTTCAGATCCAAAAACATTTTTTTTAATCAGTTCCTTTATGACACCGTCTTCACCGATTTTTTTCAATTTGTCTATCGCGACGATGGCTTCCATAGACAAGTTGTCAAATACTTTCCTATCATTCAGAAGAATTTTAAAATTAGTGAAGCCCAATTTTTTGTATGCTGCGATTGCTGTTGCTATGATTTCGGCATCTGCGAGAGGGGAGTCAACACCGATCGTATCAATATCACATTGGACAAATTCACGATAGCGTCCTTTTTGAGTATTCTCGGCACGCCATACAGGCTGAATTTGATATCGTTTAAAGGGAAAAGAAATATCATTGGTATATTGCGCGACGACACGTGCTGTGGGCACGGTTTGATCATAGCGCATGGCGACTCGTCTTTGCCCGTTATCCTCAAAACGGTACATTAATTGATCGCCTTCTTCGCCATATTTTCCTGTAAGTATTTCTTCATATTCAAGCGTAGGCGTTTCAAGCGGCTCAAAACCATATTGTTCAAAGACCGTCTTAAAGATAGTCGTAACGTATTGTCTCTTTCGTGCTTCAGCGGGAAGGAAATCCCGAAAGCCTTTTAATGTTTTAGGTTGTACTTTCATAAATCTATTATATAGTTAACAATTCCTTAAAATCCAATTTTTTTTCATATAATGCTTTTCCCAAAATGACTCCTTCGGTTTTTAATGCTTTCAATTTTTGAATTTGTTCTTCCGTTGCAATACCGCCACTGACGATAATTGGCACGGAAAGCGTATTAAGCAATTTTTTAATTTCTTCAAAGTTCGGTTCAGTCATTGTACCGTCTTTCGTAATATCGGTATAAATAAATCGTCTGATTCCCATTTGCTCAAGTACCTTTGCTGTTTCAATGATATGATCACCACTATCAGTCAGCCAACCTTGTTTCATCAATTTTCCGTTTTTTGTATCAAGAGATACAGCAATATGATCGGCAAAGTCATTGATAATTGAATTGAGGACAATTTTATCCTCAAGCGCAAGTGTTGCCAGGACAACTCTATTAACTCCGGCATCCCGCAAATGTGCAACAGTTGCTTTCGTCCTGATACCTCCGCCAACTTGTACGGGTATATCAACTGCCTGAACGATTGATTCAATAATTTCAAAATTTTTCGGGTCACCATCTTTTGCGCCGTCAAGATCAACGACATGGAGAATTGACGCTCCCTGTTGTTCCCATTGCATTGCAACGGTGATCGGGTCATCGCTATAGACAGTCTCCTTATCAAAGTCACCTTGAGTGAGTCTGACGCATCTGCCATTTCTGATATCAATTGCCGGAATTATTTGCATATGTATCTCGAATCTGTATCACTCATTATATTGTTTTTATTGTTTAAGTTGCAAGTCCAATTCATCCAAAAATGTCATCAAAGTTCGTAAGTTTTCGATTGTCATATCGGCCTCTTCGGAAATGTGATCCTTTGGCAAATGCTCCCGAATACAGATGGTAAATGCACCGCTTGCTTTTGCTGCAAGAAGACCTTTGTTGGAATCTTCCAGTATGATCGTTTTTTCGGGTGTCGATCCGAGTTCTTTGATCGCTTCCAAAAATCCATCTGGATATGGTTTTGGACGCAAATCTTTTCTTTCTTCAAGGGATAAAACATACTCGAAAAGATGTTTATTTCTTATTTTTTCAAGTACTATTTCTATCCAATTCGGAAAGGAAGCAGATACCAATCCAATTCTAAAATTAAGGTCCTTGAGTTTTTGTAAAAGCTTATTAATGTCATCGGTTGGAGTGGATAAAGAATAGATAATTTGTGCTTGCTTATCATAACGTTGTAGGAAGTCTTGCTTTTTCATTTTGAGTCCTGCCTCATACGCAAGATCATAAATGACACTGGTTGTTGATCCAACCGTGTGATCTTTAATTTTTTCGAAAATTTCCTGTCCGACCATTTCAATCAAAAAATCTTTTTCATATTGTGCCCAGACAACTTCGCTGTTGATAATTACCCCATCCATGTCAAAAATAAATGCTTTGTTCATAATCGTTCGTTAATACTAGCATATTTTATGTCGCCTTACGACTTTCTGCGTTTTTCAAATTCATTGAAAATATCTTCAGGAGTAATTCCTTGTGCTGCCAATAACACAAGCGTGTGAAACCACAAATCGGCTACCTCCTTAATTACTTCTTCAGAATTGTTATTTTTTGCTGCTATGACAACTTCCGTTGCCTCTTCGCCGACTTTTTGAACAATACGATCCGTACCCTTTTTGAAAAGGGAAGCGACATACGATTGTTCAGGTTGTTCCTGTTTTCTTTTTTTTATGATTTGATAGAGTTCTTCAACTGTCATAGTTCCTCCTTAAAACACGTTTTTTCTCCGGTGTGACAAACACCTGTACCGTTGAGTTTTACCTTTATCAGTAATGTATCGTTGTCACAATCAATCAGTATTTTTTTGACTTCAAGTTTATTACCTGACGTTTCACCTTTTGTCCACAGGCGTTTTTTACTGCGACTCCAGAAAGTAACAAGTCCTGTCTTTTGTGTCTGTTGTAATGCTTCGTTATTCATAAAGCCAAGCATATACAGTTCTCCTGATTGTTCATCTTGGATAAGTGCAGGGATTAAGCCAGTTTGTTTATCAAAAGTTATTTTTTTCATAGTTATTTTCTTATAACAATATTATTATTTTCCAAATATTTTTTTACTTCCTGTATTGATAATTCTTCAAAGTGGAAGAGGGAAGCGGCGAGTGCTGCGTCTGCCTTTCCATCCGTGAATACGTCCAAAAAATCTTTTTTGTTTCCTGCACCACCTGATGCGATGACTGGGACAGAAACATTTTGTGAGATTCGTTTTGTCAGTTCGATATCAAAGCCTTTTTTGGTTCCATCGCGATCCATACTTGTCAGAAGAATCTCTCCCGCACCTTTTTC
>DATIGJ010000103.1:0-5770 GCA_035454765.1 Patescibacteria group bacterium | reverse complement strand
GAGAAAATCGGTGCCCCGTTTAAAATGAGGATTTTCCATATATCCAACAGGCCCGTTCCAAATAATGGTTTTCGCTTTTGCGATCACTGCACCAAAATCAGCCTGCGTTTCAGGGCCAATATCAAGAACAAGGTCGTCTTTTTTGATCTCTTCAACTTTTTTAATGGTTGTTTGTTTTGCATGTACGTCCGGTCCAACGACTGCATCCTGAGGGAGGATAATCTCTGTTTTTTCTTTTGCTGCCAGTAGCAGAATTTTTTTTGCAAGTGCGAGTTCGTCTTTATCGGCGATACTTTCCCCCAATGATAGTCCTTTCGCGAGTAAGAAGGTGTTGGCAAGACCTCCTCCCAAAAGGAGATAGTCGGCGATTGTGACTAATTTGTTGATAAATGTTATTTTTGTCGAGATTTTTTTGCCTCCCATAATTGCAACAAATGGTTTTTGCGGATGTTTCATGATCATTTCAAGAGACGTAATTTCCTTTTTGAAAAGCAATCCTGCGTATGAAGGAAGGAGAGCAGGAATACCAACGATTGAAGCATGCTTACGGTGGGCAACACTAAATGCATCATCAACATAGATATCGCCAAGTTGTGCGAGCTGCTTAGCAAATATTGGATCGTTCTTTTTTTCTTCAGGGTAAAAACGAATATTTTCAAGGAGAATAATTTCTCCTTCTTTTTGTTGCTTGATGGCGACATCATTTTTTGTGAAATTGTCAACGAGATGGATTGGGTGATGGGGAAGAAATTCCTGAAGTCGTTTTGCAACACGGGTAAGTGAATCTGCGGGGTTTCGTTTTTCCGGTTCATCAAGATGGGCAATCAGAATGATTTTATTGTGATGTTTGAGAAGGTATTCGATTGTCGGGATTGCCTGTCGGATTCGTGCATCATCGGCGATTGTGTGATTAGGATTCAGAGAAACATTAAAATCAACCCGGAGAAGGATTCGTTTGTGTTCTATATGTACTTGATCAATATATTTCATGGGAGATAACTTTAGTATAGCATAGACAAATTTAATGACTATTTAATAATTATCTAGGAAGATATAAGAAGAAGGAAAGGGGGTGAGATAAAAATGATTCGCAAAATATTTCAAATTGGATTAATTGCGCTGTTTGCAGTTATTAGTTTGCCAAATCCTGCATACGCGACAGGGGAAACGCAAGTAATACAGGTAACTGGACATTTTCAGACGCAGTCGTTAACATGTCCACCCCCTGATGATACAGAACAATGTGTGATTGATCAATTGACAGGTGATCTTATTGGGACGAATAAGCTTGTAACGATATCCTTTACCGAAACGCCGACAATGATTAGTTATTATGATACGACAACCATGATTTCTCAATATGGGGAGTTTCAAGGCGATGAACATGGAGTGATAGATTTACAAACCGGAGAGTTTCATTCACAAGCATCATTTACTAGTACAGACGGGTGTGGATCGATCCTCACGATCCATAATCGGGGAGTAATTGATCTTGAGACACTGGAAGATGATGGAGAATACACGGGTACGCTTATTCTAAGACAGTGTGAATGAATTGGTTAAGAGGTAAAATGATAATTTGTTGAAGGCGAGTCTGGTAGAGCTAGCTAAAGTGTTATAGAATAAAGCCGTGCTTACTGTTTTGTCTTACAATATTTTGTTTGGTAATCGTATAGAGGAAGTTATTGGATGGCTTGTTTCTTCTCAGAAAAAATATGACATCCTCTGTTTTCAGGAATTTCCCAGAGCAAAAATGCCATTGGTGCAAAAAATGCTTAATCCGTATGTTGTTTCATATGCGAGTAATGTTATTTATCAGGGGAAGGATTACGGACAACTTACCGTATTACAAAATAAGGATAGTCAGTTGATAGAAGCAGTTGAACTCCAGCTCGGAACAAATTTTTTTGAAGACAAAGTTTTGAGACTGCGTGGACAACGAAGCTCCTTGATTACGAAAGTCCGTTATGGAAAGAAAACGATTCTTCTGGCAAACACACACCTTATTGCTTATGCATCAAATAAACTGAGGAGAAAACAGTTGAGTATGGTTCTCGAGCATATTGAGCGCATTTCTCAAGAAACAAAGCCGAGTCCAACGATTCTACTTGGCGATTTTAATTACAGTTCACTCCTGCGAAGACAAAAACTGTTTTCACTCATAAAAAAATATGGGTATACAAATGCGCATAGAGAGAACACACACAGATTATTATTTGTGAAGCACCATCAGCTTGATTATATTTTTTATAGAAATTGTAACGTCTCCGATGTTACTCTTCTCAAAGAATCCTTTTCAGACCATTTACCCATGGCGTTTCATCTTCATTTATAAGATATGATACAATACTCTCATGCAACAGCATATTCCTGAATCGCTTTACCCGATAACTTTTCGAGAGGAAGATGCAAAAAAGCTCGGAAAATATCTTGAACAACGTCGAAGTGTCAATCTTATCGGGATGCGACGGGTGGGTATTTCTAATTTTCTCCGTTTTTTTCTTTACCACAACGACATTGTGTCAACCTATATTAGTCCGACCCAAAAACATCTTTTTATCCCTGTTGATCTCAATGATCTCGTAGAGCGTGAAATTTACCCGTTTTGGTCATTGACGCTTAAGCGGATTGTAGATGCCTGTGAGACATCAGCGCTTCCTGATGAACAAAAAGAGAAAATTAATACTTTATTTTTGACCAGCATCCAATCTCAGGATCTTTTTTTTATCATTGATACGATCCGTAAGGCGCTTTCAGTTATTGTTGCACACGGGATGTATCCGACGCTCTTTTTTATTCGATTTGACCGTCTGCAAGATGCGTTTAATCCGACATTTTTTGATAATCTGGAAGGCTTGTATGATGCCACCCATGAACGGTTGAGTTATGTTTTTACCAGTTATCGCAGTCTTGATAGTATTTTCCCAACCGCAAAGACATCACTTTCTGTTTTTGCCCAGGCGATGTATATGAAGCCAGCTTCTGATGAAGATATGGCGATTGTCTATGAGTCATATAATAAGCGATACGCGCTTTCGTTGTCAGATGAACTTGAAAAAGCGTTGTTTGCTCTCGTTGCTGGGAATATTCAATACCTCAATCTTGCACTCATTTTGTTGCATGAGAAAAAAGACAGTACAATCAATTCTGAGGAAGAGCTTCTGCAGCTTCTTCTTGCGGATGAACGAATTATGCTCGAGTCAGAGGAATTGTGGGAGAGCCTGACTCGTGATGAGCAAAAAGTGTTAACCCGTGTGGTAAAGAAGCAGCCCTTGACGCGAGAAGAGGAAATCCGCGCATTATATCTTCTTGAGACAGGATTTATTAGCCGAGGGAAAGTTTTTAGTCCGCTCTTTGAACATTTTTTGATTGCTAAACAACCAGATGAGGGAAATGAAAAAGAAACAGTCCACATGACGAAAAAAGAGCATTTGTTATTTACTTTACTGCAATCCCATCTTGGCGATATCTGTGAACGGGAAGAGATTATTGAGCGAGTCTGGCCGGAGTATAAGGAATTTGGTGTTTCCGACTGGGCGATTGACCGGCTTGTTGCTCGAGTACGGGTGAAACTTCGTGAACAAAAAAGTCCCTACGAGATTGTGACTGTTCGTACTCGTGGTTACAAACTTTCTACCGTTAAAGAATAAACTTTCTTTGCTTCAGACAATCGTGCTATAATTAGCCTCAGCCCCACACGGCTTACTTACTCCCGAGGTTTGCAGCCTCACGTTCCGCCAGAGGCGGACAGGTGTAAGAGCGCCTATGCGGGATAAAAATATGGATAAAGTGTATCAACATAAAGATATAGAAGAAAAAATCTATAAAAATTGGGAAGAGAACGGTTATTTTAAACCCGAAATCAATCCCGAAGGAGAACCCTATACGATTATTCTTCCACCACCAAACGCTAATGGTGACTTACATTTTGGTCATGCGATGTTTGTGATTGAAGATGTTCTTATTCGTTATCATCGGATGAAAGGATTTTCAACGCTTTGGCTGCCTGGTACAGATCACGCAGGAACGGAAACACAATTTGTGTTTGAGAAAAAATTGCAGGCTGAAGGAAAGTCTCGTTTTGATTTTAGTCGTGAAGAGTTGTATCAACTGATTTGGGACTACGTTGTTGAAAATCGGGGAGGGATTGAAAATCAACTTCGTCGTCTTGGTTTCTCCCTTGACTGGACTCGTGAGAAATTTACGCTTGATGAAGAAATTGTGAAAATTGTAAAAGAGACATTCCGAAAAATGTACGACGATGGATTGGTGTACAGAGATTATCGTTTAGTGAATTATTGTACTCGTGATGGCACATCGTTTTCGGATCTTGAAGTGTTGCATGAAGAGAGAATAGACGCTTTGTATTACATTAAATATGGTCCACTCGTTCTTGCAACTACCCGTCCTGAAACGAAATTTGGCGATACTGCAGTTGCTGTGAATCCGAATGACAAACGATATAAGGAGTATATTGGACAGGAGATTGAAATCGAGACAGTACTTGGGAAGGCAAAGATCAAAGTTATTGCCGATGACTATGTTGATCCTGAGTTTGGGACGGGTGTAGTCAAGATGACTCCTGCGCATGATTTTAATGATTTTGAAGTAGGGAAGCGTCACAATCTTGAGATGCGACAGGTGGTCGGCTTTGATGGCAAGATGAATCATTTTGCGGGAAAATTTGAAGGGTTGTATGTTAAACAGGCACGAAAGGCAATCGTTGAAGAAATGCAGGCAAAAGGTCTTATTGAAAAAATTGATGAAAAGTATGTTCATCGAGTTGGCGTCTGCTACAAATGTAAAACTGTTTTGGAACCATTGCCTCTGGAACAGTGGTACGTAAAAGTAAAACCACTTATCGAAAACGCTGAGAAGGCGATCGATAACGGATTTGTGAAGGTGTATCCTTCAAATTTTGTGCAAATACTCAAACAATGGTATGCAGGCCTTCGTGATTGGAATATTTCGAGGCAAAATGTTTGGGGAATTCAAATCCCTGTGTGGTATGAGATTGCCGATGAAACAAAATTTAGTGTTACCTTTCTTGATAAAGAAAAACAGCTCCAGCAGGGGACAATTGATGAGATAGTGAAGAAAGGTTATTCGTTTGAGGATATTCTTGCCGGTCTTCAAAAAGTAATTGCACCAATTGATGCAAAAATTGTCTTTGAAGAGCAGAAAGAAGAGGGAAAGCAGTATTTACCCGAAACAGATACGTTTGACACGTGGTTTTCTTCTGGTCAGTGGCCATATGTGACTTTAAAAACAAGCAAAGAAGGGGATTTTGAGAAGTTTTATCCGACTTCAGTCATGGAGACAGGCTATGATATTTTGCGTGCGTGGGTATCCCGTATGTTGCTCCTTGGTCTCTATGTGGCAAACGGTAAACATGTGACAGATCCTGAAATTTTGAAAAGAACAGTTCCTTTTCAGCATGTTGTGCTTCACGGCCTCGTTAACGACCCCTATGGTAAAAAGATGAGTAAAAGTAAAGGAAATGTGGTAAATCCGCTTCAAGTGGCAGACGAATATGGCGCAGATGCTGTTCGTTTAGCTTTAGTTTATGGTACAGGGCTGGGAAATGATCAGGCAATGTCTTATGGAAAATTGGATGCAGCAAAGAAATTCGCCAATAAATTATGGAATATGGCGAGGTTTATTGAAATGAAAAAAGTATCAGGTACGAGCGTTAAGGAGTTAAATGAAAGTGCACAAAATGATAATGACAAAGAGTGGGTAAAAAAGACGGAAGAATTAGTAAAGGAAA
>DATIGJ010000102.1:0-5382 GCA_035454765.1 Patescibacteria group bacterium | reverse complement strand
AACCAATGAGGCTCTTTCTGTAAAAAAATTTTAAATGCTTTGTTCTGAGCGAAAAGGTTAGGCATTTGCTTTCTCACCTCAAGTAGATCATTTATATTTTTATTCTTCACATGATAGGTAAACTCTACGCTTATATTTTTTTTATTTTTTTCTACTCGCAGAGAAAAATTATCTGAACGGACAATATCCATTTCTATAGAATGAAACATTTTGCCTAATTCAAAGGGAATACAGATTTGTGAAGTCGTATTATGAGGAAGATTTTTACCTCGCACATCAATCATTTTAATACTCCCATCTGATATTTTTAAATAATTTCTGAGAAGTGAGTCGCCATGAGAAAATTCGGGTACAAAGGTTGGTGTCAAATAATCCAACAGTTTTTTATTTCTTTCAATGCTTTGCAAGATAAGGAGCGGATTTTTATATGCTTTTCCGTTAATACGAATGACTTCCTGTTCTATGAGATTTCTAAAAAAGACTGCCATATCTTGTTCAATAAAATCGCCAACTGAAAAATGTTTCCTATCCACATATCTTTTATATGTTTCAGTCTGTTCATGCATGAAAAGTTTAAGCCTATTTTCAACCCTTTCAATATGTGTTTTTTTAACATAATCCTTTGGCGTTTCAAGCAAATTTCTTGAATAAAAATAGGTACTCAAAAAGGTTAGTATCGTATCAATATCAGCAAGGTATGAGTGAACCAGATCTCCATCAAAAAAGAGATAAAAATCAGAAAGCGTTTCTGCATTTTCATAATATTCGAGAAGAACGTAAAACACATTACCAATCTTACGATAGTCATAAACCTCAGGAAGCCATGTATTACCTGGATAAGAAATTATTTTTTTTAATTCAATCAATCGTTGTGTTTGCATCTCAAGCCAGGGAGTGCCATTGTAACCAATACCTTCCCAGTCACTATATTTCAAAATAAAAAATTTATTTTTTTTATCTTGAACAAGAAATGTTTTACAGGTACTGCCACCAGAGTCGAATAATTTAAGATAGGTATAATTGGTCAATATCTTATCAGGAAGTTGAAGATTATCAGCAAATGATTGTGAAGATGCCATAGATCATTTACCTTTCAGACTATAACCACCATCAATCAAAAAATCCGAACCGGTAATATATGATGCCTCATCCGAAGCCAAAAAAAGCACCAATGGCGCTATCTCTGCCGGTTTGGCCATTCTTCCAAACAAGGTTCCTTCATTGATTCGTTTAAAGGTATCTTCATTCCAGAGTTTTACTTGATCAGTCTCTACATACCCTGGTGCAATGACATTAAATCGAACTCCCTGCGGAGAGTATGTTTTTGCTAGACTTTTTGTAAGTGAAATAACTCCTGCTTTGGTAGTTGCGAAAGTAAACGTACTCAGCGTTGATAACGTAGGAATTCCCTTAATAGAACTTATATTGATAACACTGCCTTTTTTTTGCTTCAACATTGCCGGCAGAACAGCTTGAATACAATGGATCGTTCCTAAAACATTTGTTTTATATTCTTCTAATGCTTTCTCATCATTAAGTTCATGGATATCTTTAATAAAATTTCTGGCAACTCCTGCATTATTCACTAAAACATCAATTGTACCAATTTCATTTATTATCTTCTTCACCGAAGCCTCTACAGCTCTTTTATCAGAAACATCAAAAAACACTTTATGAGATCCTGGAAGACTTGAATGTGTTGCTTTTAGTTCGTCAGAATCAACACTGCCATGGACAATTACCGTAAACCCTTTCTTATGAGCAAGTTGTGCAATTGATTTACCTATACCGCGACTTGAACCGGTAATTAAGATTGTTTTATCCATTCTGGATGGACACATTATACCATACTACTCTTGAAGTATTTTTTAGAAGTTGTCGCGGTCTCTTTTTTGGAATCGTGGTTTGCGTGGACCGAATCGCGTTTTGCCTTGTTGTTCTCGATTTTCTCTTTGGAATTGGCGTGCCAATGGATGGGTACTTGGCGTTCCTGTCCCTCGATCATCTCTTCCTTGTCCACCACGGCTAAATCCTCGTCCGCCACCGCGTGATCCACCATAGCCTCTGCCACCACCTGATCTGTTGCCAAAGCTTGTTCGTTCATACGTACCTTTTTCCCGTGGGCGATCAAATCCACCATCAACTGGTTGTTCGTCTCGTGGTTCTCTTGGCTGTCGTGGTTGATCATTTGGTTCACTATCAAGAAGCATCGTCAAATTAATACGACCTTGAGAATCTTTTTCTTCAACTTTAACAGTTACGGTATCGCCGATTGCAACGACATCATTTGGATCATTCACAAACTCCCGTCGCATCTTTGAAACATGAACCATACCTTCTTTGCCTGGAAGATATTCAACAAATGCACCAAACGGAAGAATTCTCTTTACTGTTCCTTCAAAAACCTCACCAGGGACAACTTCCCGTGTCATACCGGCAACCCAATCAACTGCTTTTTGAACAGCCTCTTGATCGACACCTGAAATCGTCACAGAACCATCATCCTCGATATCAACTTGCGCACCTGTTTGAGCAATAATGGCCTTAATGTTTTTGCCACTTGGTCCGATCACTTCGCCAATCTTCTCAACAGGGATTTGGATAACTTCAATTTTTGGAGCATATTCAGAAATTGTTTCTTTCGGTGCTGGAATTGCAGCTTTTATGATATCAAGAATCTTTAGTCGTGCTTCTCGTGCTCGTGGAAGAATTTCTTTAACCTGCTTATCTGTCAGACCTGGAATTTTCACATCAAGCTGAATTGCAGTAATACCTTTCTCAGTCCCTGCAACCTTGAAATCCATATCTCCTGAAAAATCTTCCAAACCAATAATATCAGTAAGTAATACATAATCTTTTTCATCCGACATCATACCGATTGAGATACCTGCAACCGGAGCGATGATCGGGACACCTGCCGCCATAAGTGCAAGCGTTGATCCACAGGTTGACGCCATAGAACTTGATCCGTTCTGTGAAAGGACTTCTGACACAACACGAATCGTGTATGGAAAATCTTCTTGTGCTGGGATTACCGCCTTGAGTGCACGTTCTGCGAGGGCACCATGTCCGATCTCACGACGAGATGGTGTACCTACTCGTCCTGTCTGACCAAATGAATAGGGAAGACCGGAATAATGATGAATATACCGCTTTGTCTCCTCACCTTCTGCCGACTCAATCAATAGTTCCATGCGGGGTGATCCGAGTGTAACGACACTGAGTGCCTGCGTAATACCACGATTAAAAAGCGCTGAGCCATGCGTCCGTGGAAGGATATCAATTTCAGCGATAATTTCACGGAGTTCATCAATCTTTCGTCCGTCAGGTCGCTTCTTCTTACCGACAACATCACTGCGGATGAGCTTAAACATGACATATTCAAGAGCATTTGCAAGCACTTTTTTGTCAACCTGGGTTTCAGGATCTTTCATCTTAATCTCTTCAAAGACTTTATTCAATAAATCATCAGTTTCCGTACCACTTCCTTCTTTTGAGACACGAGCTGCGATAAGCCCCGCAACTTCTTCTTTGTATGACTTTTCAAAAAGTGCGATTGTCTCCGCAAGTGCGACATCTTGTGGTACAGGCAATTTTTCCTGACCTGCTTGCTTAACAAAATCTTCAATACCGGCAATAACTGCTTGTGTATCTTTATGTGCTTTCTCAATTGCGCCAAGGACAATCTCTTCGGAAACTTGAAGCGCTCCTGCTTCAATCATAACGGTTTTATCTTTTGTTTGAGAAACGACGATATCAAGTTGTGATGTCAGTGACTCAGTAGCTGTCGGATTGTAAATATACTCACCTGCTTCAGAATACCCCATGCGGATAGCACCAACTGGTCCTGCCCATGGAATCTTTGAAATAGCAAGTGCTGCTGAAACGGCATTCAATGCGAGAATATCTGGTTCGTTCTCTCCATCAACTGAAAGTACTGTCACAATAACCTGAACATCTTGTTTAAATGCTTTTGGAAAAAGAGGACGGATTGATCGATCAATCAGACGCCCTGCAAGAATTGCCTCATCTGAAGGACGACCTTCGCGTTTGACCCAACGACTTCCTTTAATCTTACCACCAGCATAAAGGCGTTCTCCATATTCAACGGAAAGAGGGAAATAATCAAGCGCGGTAACGCCACCGGTAACAACAGTTACCAAAACAGCGGTATCACCAAGTCGCGCAAAAACTGCTGCTGTTGCTTGTGGGGCTAACACACCTGTTTCAAATGTTACTGTCTTGCCTCCTAATTCAATGGAGACTGAGGTTTTTTTCTTATTCATTTATTTTATATCTTTTCCCGTCGTTCTTTCTTCGAAGTTTTCTTTTCTTGAAAGGAGTAAATGTATTATACACTAATTTAATCTTTCAGTCCAATTTTCTTCAAAATCTCAAGTACACGCTTGTCGTCAACTTTTTTCAAGAAGTTAATCAAACGTCGTCTTTTTGCAATCATTGAGAGAAGTCCTCGACGACTATGCACATCATGAATATGATCTTTCAAATGATCAGCAAGTCTCTGAATTCTTGTTGATAACAAAGCAATTTGTACCTCAGGACTACCTGTGTCACCTTGACCGGTCTGGTATTGTTGAATAATCTGCTGTTTTTGTGTCGTTGATAGCGGCATAAAAGGTATTATATCATTTTTCAAAGCCCCCGACAAGAGGTGCCTAATTAGACGTTTGAGGAGCCTTTGTAGACTTTCGGTGAGAGCCAATCAACTGGTGCTTCTTTTGGTTCAGCTACCCGCTGTTCATGTTGTAAATTTTGTTGAATTTGCTGCACGCGTTGTGACTCCGTTTGTGGAAGTGATACTTCCTGAAGTGTTTGTGGCCTTTCAGGTGTCAAATTCTCAAATGTTTGTCGTTCTGTTTGTTGCTGATTTGAGAATTGCTGTTGTTGTGGCTGTTGAAATTGTTGAGACTGCTGAGAAGTCATAAAGGTTGATGCCTGTGCCCGCGCCACACCATCTCTTTTCGCACCACTTTTTACTGCAAACGAAGCAACTTCAAATGCCAAAGCACTGGTTTGTGGATCTTGAAAATTATTTGTCGCAAAGCTCAAACCGCTCAGCATATTTTGTGCAGCATCTTGATCAATATTAAGACCAAGAGAAAGAATCAAATCACCGATGATTTCAGTTACTGATGTTGCTTCAGGATATACCAACACAATATCACCAAATTTTTGATTGTGACGCTTATTGTCAATGTTAACAATTTTTGCATTGTTTAATTTATCACCAGATGAAAATTCACCTAAATCAGACAGAGATGGTGTACCAACAACAAACAACAAATCTACACTGCCACTTCCACGAATATATCGAACATCACGCTCATCAAAAGAAAGTCCTTTTTCACCGGATTTCACAAT
>DATIGJ010000101.1:0-4624 GCA_035454765.1 Patescibacteria group bacterium | reverse complement strand
CCGGTAATCCACTGAGTCGTCCAAGTTCTCGTACCTCGTCTTTATAGAAATTTCGAACTGGCTCAATAAGTTTAAGTTTCATATCTTTTGGCAAACCACCGACGTTGTGATGAGATTTAATATGCGATGCGTGTTTGCTTCCTTTTGATTCGATGACATCAGAATAGATTGTCCCCTGTCCCAAAAAGGTTGCATCGTTGTGTTTTTCAGCTTGTTCCTGAAAGATTTCAATATAAATCCGACCGATTGTTTTTCGTTTTTCTTCAGGATCGGTGATACCTTTTAGTTCTTTGAGGAATCGTTCTCGTGCGTCAACGACTACAAGGTCAGCTTGCACCATGTCAGAAAAAATATGTTTAACGAGTACGTCTGTTTCTGGTCGCATAAGTCCTGACACATAGACAGGGATAAGATTGTGACCGATTGCCTTGCCAACTAAAAATGCGGCGACACTGGAATCAACGCCTCCTGATACTGCAAAGATGACTTTTTGATCACCAACGGTTTGTTTAATTTCGTCAATAATCTTTTGAGGATCAAGACTCATCGGATGCAGTTCTTCACCGCAAATCGTTGCAAAATTGCGAAGTACCTCAAGACCATGTTCGGTGTGATTTGCTTCCGGATGAAATTGAATGCCATAGAGTTTGTGTGCTTCATTAATAACCGCAGTGTATTCAACAGCTTTGGTGCTCGCAAGTGTTTCAAATCCTTTGGGAAGAGACATAACCGTATCTCCGTGTGAAACAATGACGGTAAAATTTTGTTCGGGAATATTTTCCAGGACACCTTTTGCTTTAGCTATATGAATTGTTTCGGGACCATATTCTTTTGCAGTATTTCGGACGTCACCGCCAAGAATTTTTGCCATGAGTTGCCAACCGTAACAAATACCGAGTACCGGTGTTGTAAATTCGAAGACTTCTTTTTGAATTTT
This sequence comes from Patescibacteria group bacterium, assembly GCA_035454765.1. Taxonomy (GTDB): domain Bacteria; phylum Patescibacteriota; class Microgenomatia; order Levybacterales; family UBA12049; genus DATIGJ01. Next base: position 3,687 of record DATIGJ010000101.1, on the reverse strand, counting down.
TGGTGAATCAGATTCGTTGACCGATCGTGGGCTTCCTGATAGGATAATTCCTTTGGGTTTGAGTTTTTTGATTGTTTCGAGGGCTTCTTCAGGAGTGGTATATTCTGTCGCGACGCCAAGCTGGCGTAATCTTCTGCCGATGAGGTGAGCAGTTTGTGATCCGAAATCAACAACGAGGATCATAATTTATTATATGATATTTATCTTTAAGACTCAAGTATTGAATGTCGGGGTGCGGAGAGTTGAACTCCAGCCTCACGACCCCCAGCCGCGAATTCTACCGTTAAACTACACCCCGAGTGCTTCGTATTATATATCATTTACGACGAGATGGTAAATGTTTTTCTGAGCACTAATCAGGTAAGAATTCGGTCTAATTTGGCACTTGTTTTTTTAGAGGGACTTGCTATTATGGTGTATAGAAATTATGGGACGACACGCAGCAAATAGTCAAAAAACAACCGCAGTAGAGCAAAAAAATGAATCCTCACAAAAATTAGAATCAATTCGTATTGCGATGGAGCAAATCGAAAAACAATATGGTCGCGGTGCGATTATGCGCTTTGGTGAAGCGGCCAAAAAATTCGACATTTCTGTTATTTCTACCGGTTGCCTTCCTCTTGATCTCGCACTGGGTGCAGGAGGACTGCCCAGAGGAAGGATTATTGAGATTTACGGTCCTGAAGCTTCAGGAAAAACGACAGTTTGTCTTTCAACGATTGCACAAGCACAAAAACATGGCGGTGTGGCTGCATTTATTGATGCAGAACATGCACTTGATCCACTGTGGGCAGAGAGACTTGGTGTGAAGCTCGATGAACTGCTCATTTCGCAACCGGATACCGGTGAACAGGCACTTGAAATCACTGAGAGTCTTGTCAGATCAGGCGGGATTGATATTCTGGTTGTTGATTCGGTTGCTGCTCTTGTCCCACGTGCTGAGATTGAAGGAGAAATGGGAGATTCTGTTATGGGACTCCAAGCTCGACTTATGTCACAGGCACTTCGAAAACTCACGGCTGTTATTTCTAAATCAAAAACTGTTGTTATTTTTACCAATCAGCTTCGTCAAAAAATTGGTGTTATGTTTGGCAATCCTGAGACGACAACCGGCGGTCTCGCCCTTAAATTTTACGCGTCAGTTCGTATGGACATCAGAAAAATTGAGACGCTCAAGGAAGGTGACCGTGTGGTCGGATCACGACACCGAGTAAAAATTGTCAAAAACAAAATTGCTGCACCTTTCCGACTTGCAGAATTTGATGTCTTTGGTACTGGTATTTCGCGTGAGGGTGGGATTATTGATGTCGGTGTTGAAATGGGAATTATTAACAAATCAGGTGCTTTTTATCGCTATGGTGATGAAATGATGGGGCAGGGAAAAACTGCATCTATGGAATTCTTGAAGGAAAATCCTGACAAAACCAAAGAAATTGTCGCAAAGATCATGGCACAAAATAAAGACGGCCGTCAGCCGCTTGTCGTTGGTGCAGAGGAGAATGAAGATGAAGAAGAGCTTGAAGAAACAGGCAGCCCGCAATAAGCCACACGGTTTAGTTTGAAAATATTTTAAGAAGCAGATCTTTGTCTTTTGAAGACTATTGGAATTACTCGTTCGGGTTGTGTTAACGGAGTTGCGTGATGGCCATCAGGTAATGAAATAACTGTTGTTTGTGGATTTTGTGATAGCATGTTTGTTGCTCGATAACTTTTTGTTATTTCATCTTTTTCTCCAGAGACAATAGTAATTTTTCCGCCATCTTTGACTCGAGCATCAGTATAATATTCACTTACGGTTCCTACCTTTTTTATCAACGTACCCATGATCCTTTTACGTAATTTTTTGTGATCGTCCGTCATAGGAGGCATGTTGTCATTAACTCCCGTTGAAAAGGTATATTTTGGTAATAATCCAAATTCTTTTACCAGATGGCCTAATTCATGTATTGCTCCTCTATTTAATTGCATACTAGTTTGGTTAACAGTACTTGCTGGAGAAAGAAAAACTGCATCGGTAACTCTTTCTTGAAACTTAGGGTCATGGAGTATTTGAGCAGCGATTGGTGCTCCGGTGGAGAATCCCCAAAGTTCAATGTCTCCTTGGTCACCCATGAGGCTGGTAATTGCCTGTTTATAAAAATTTACATGTGGACCGAAGTCTTGAGAAGCATCAACTGCATCGGCAAACCCTTTTGTCGTGTGTCCCAAAAACGATTCTGGAAATCCGACTACCACCACACTTCTTCCTTGATAAGGAAGTTCTTGAGTAAGTGCGCCGACACAGTCAATATCATTTGATACACCAGGGATTAAGAAGATAGGAGGTTTGGATCCTTGCTCAAGATTTTTTCGTCCTTCAGGAGGTTCAATCATTGTATAACGAGCTGTTTGTTCACCTAGACCAGGAAGCGTTATAGTTATTACTCCTTGCATCAAATATTGAGCCGCAATTTCATCCCGTTCCCTTGCCTCTGCAAAAATACGTTTTCTTTTATTGGTATCACTTCCTTGTGTTTGGTGATAGAGTTCGGCTCGTTTGCTTCTTAGCCAAAGCGGGCGTGATACACTTCTTTCCTGATGTGGGAGAGTACTTGCTCGGGTTATATGTCCGAATCTATAGAACAAAAAATTGAGTCTTTCCAACGCATTAGCTTCAGGAATTTTTATTTCTTGTTTAGGAGATCCAACTCGTGCTCGCTCGTTCATGAATGCATTATAATACGAATAAAGCTGTTATACTACTGAAATTATGGATTTGTCTGAGCGGGCCAGAAAGTATCTTGAAAATGTGTACCGGTTTTTGACGATTCGTAATCGGTCAGAAAAAGAAGTCCGCGATTACCTCATAAAGAAAAAAGCAGAAGCAGAAATCGTTGAACACATTATTGCTTTGTTGCAACAACAAAAATTTCTTGATGATGAGGCATTTGCCCGCGGTTGGGTAACATCTCGTGCCAGATTCCGACCGAAAGGAAAAAGTGCATTACAATTTGAATTGCAGCAAAAAGGTGTTGCAAAAGAATTGATCGAAAAAATTTTGAATGAAGAGCATGAAGATATTCCTGATGAATTAACACAGGCAAAAAATTTGATTGAAAGAAGAATAGAAAAGTTGAAAGATGCGCCGCGACAAGAAATTTACGCCAAAGTAGGAGGTTTTCTTGCCCGCCGTGGTTACAAGTGGGACACAATTAAACGTAGCATTGACGAAGTTTTGCGAAATAGAGTATAATAAGGGCAGAAAGTGGCACTGGTTGTATGAAGTACCAACAATTTACCTTCATATTCGTTCGATAACGCACCATATTGCGTTTTTTTTCATTGCCACGCACAAATTATGAGTACAACATCATCACAGGATTTGATCCAACTTGAAAAAAAACTTCTTGAAAGACAAGAGAAATTAGAAGCAAAACAGGAAGAAATTGCTGCAGAAAAAGAGGACATAGAGAAAAAACGTCGCGAATATACCGAAAAACTTGAAAAAGTTTCAGGGCTTACCAAAGCTGAAGCAGAACAACAACTTCTGAAAGAAACAGAACAAGATGCCGCAGCAATGATGGCAAAAATTCTTCGAGAACGTGAAGATGAAGCGAAAGCGACGGCGGACAAAAAAGCACAGGAAGTTCTCCTTGATAGTCTCAAACATGGTGCATTGAAGTTTGTTCCTGAATATACTGTTTCGAT
>DATIGJ010000100.1:0-4534 GCA_035454765.1 Patescibacteria group bacterium | reverse complement strand
GAGGAAACAATCATGCAGCACCCCTTCCCTGGTCCCGGATTTGCTGTTCGGATCCGCGGTGAAGTGACAGAAAAACGCCTTGAACAAGTAATCCAAGCAGATCGAATCGTCCTTGAAGAAATCAAAAAAGCAGGTCTCTATGAAACTCTTTTCCAATGTTTTGCACTCATGACAGGTGCGTATAGTACCGCAGTCAAAGGAGATGAACGGGCATTTGCCGAAGTTGTCGGCATACGTGCATATGAATCGGTTGACGTCATGACATCGGAATGGGCAGACTTGCCACATGAAGTACTCAAAACGATTTCATCCCGAATCGTTAATGAAGTACCGGATATCTCACGTGTTGTCTACGATATTACCACCAAACCCCCCGCGACAATGGAATGGGAATAAATAAAATAACCCAATAATACCAATATCCAATAAACCAATAACTAAACTTTTTCTAAACAAAATTCTGCATTTTGCATTGATTTGGTTATTGAGCTGGGGCTGCTGTGACGACAACAGGAGTTGTTGTGACCGTTGTTCTTACTTCCGTTGCATTTGCCTGAGACGAGATCACCACAGTTGTTCCTATTCCTTCTTTCAGCACAGAATTTGCTACAGCTCGAGCAGTTACAAGAGTGTTTGGCTGCAGAATAATCTGTGACTGTTTTCCAAGCGTACCTCGAGCAGTAAAGGTAACTGTTGCGGCAACACCTTTTGCAGTAACTGCTTTCTGACCTGGCTGAATACCGTATGCATACGTATATGTTCCTTCTGTAGCGTTATTTTTATTCAACAAAACGGCTGCGTTAGGAAAAAGTGGTCCAGGAACAACTTTTACATTACTTACCATAGATGGATCATACAGTAATTCAAGCTGTACCGCAGTAACTTCATTATCGGACGGATCAATGATGACATCAACACTTCCTGTTCGGCCAGTTGCAACCTGAATCGGATTTGGTGACATCATCAGTGTCGTGTGTGCAACGTCGGGAGTCGGTGAGACCGTTACTCCTGTTGTTTTGATCGCCGTTTGTTGTGTTTGTTGATTGCTTCCTACCTGAACTGCAATCACAATAAGTATTACCGTAAGAATAATTAAACCCACCAATAAGAAAAGCGTCTTTCTCGGCATACATTCATCATAAATCATATTTTTACTCTTTTGCAAGGGGGGAAAAAAATATATAGTAGAAGTATGATATACGCTGGCACCTTTTTTGGAGCGTTACTCCTTCTTTTCTTTCTGTCCAAAACAGTTTCCGCGAGACTGTCACTCCTCTTTTACAGAATAACAAAAAGTCAGAAGGCGACGGTGAACCTCATGGCGTTTCTTTTTTTTCCAGGCACCATCATCCACGAATTAAGTCATTTTTTCATGGCTGCTCTCCTTTTTGTCCCAACGGGTCACATTGATCTCTGGCCAAAAATGGAAGATAATCATTCAGTTAAACTCGGCAGTGTCCAAATCGCACAAACCGATATTTTCCGAAGATTTTTAATCGGCGCTGCACCTTTTCTCTTTGGAGTAAGTCTTTTGCTTGGACTCCTCTTCTTTTTTGTCACCAATAACCTCTTTGCAAATCACTGGTTTGTTGTTCTGATGGTATATCTTGCTTTTGAAATCGGAAACACCATGTTTTCAAGCAAAAAAGATATGGAAGGCGCGCTCGAGCTTTTCGGCGCTCTCCTCTTTTTTACTCTTGTATTATATTTTCTGGGTGTCCGCATCCCTGAGTTAGACATACCAAGTTTTTTCAACAATCCGACAGTTTCTGAGATATTCAGACAAGGAAGTATATTTCTTTCCGTACCATTAGGAATTGATATTATTATTCTTCTCTTACTGCGTATCTTCTCTTATAGAAAACTTTCGTAAAATATCTGTTACTAAATTTTAAGAACAAAAAACCATTCTCTAACGAGACGAATGTTATTTCCCTCAAAGGACATGATTATTTCATGCTACAAACTTTGCAGTCTCCCTTATGAGTAACAACAATATACACTGTTGCGAGACCCACAAGAACGTAGATCAACATCTCGACTGCAGGCCATGCACCGACTAAATACGAAACAAGATTAAAATTCAAAAGTCCGACCAAACCCCAGTTGAGGCCTCCTGCAAAAAGTAAGATCATTGCGAGCATATGTAATGCCTTCATATTTACTCACCTCCTTTCTTGTGCTAAAGAATACTTTCCTAAAATCAGTCTAATCCTCTTGTTCCTTATCCGTCAAGGGATCAAATCTTGTATAATAAAAGCTATGATCAAACTCTTTTTCGATATCGAGACAATCCCGTCAGCAGATGAACATCGGGATAACCATGTTAAAATCCTCAAGAAACGAAAAAACATGGAGGCACTTGATGATGACGGCGTTCACAACATGACAGCCCTTGAAGGAACGTTTGGCAGAATCTGTTCAATCGGGATTATCAAAGAAGGACCCCAAGGGATTATTCAGAAAGAGGTTTTTTCTGGAGATGAAAAACAGATGCTGAAAGATTTCTGGAAGGCTGGAAATGGTGTCTGGCGATTTGTCGGACACAATATCTGGGGATTTGATCTTCCCTTTATTTACAAACGCTCCATCATCTACGGCGTACGACCAATCATGCTTCCTTTTGCTCGCTATCGCAATGTTCCGATTTACGATACGATGATGGAATGGGAGCTCTGGAATATGCAAAATAGACAAAAACTTGATACGCTTGCAAAAGTACTTGGACTTCCAACAAGTAAAGATGAAATGGATGGCTCCATGGTCGCAGAGTATTTCAAGCAGGGACGAATCGAAGAAATCAACAAATACTGTATGAAAGATGTCGAATTAACACGCAAAATCTACTACAAAATGACCTTTGAAACTCCATCAGAAGCATAAATTCATTGATTGGTATTGGTATATTCTAGAAGTGTTTGACGCAACTCCTCAATCCGTTTACTCTCCATCAATTTCACCCGTAACTCTGATGCCTCGGGGAAATTACTAATATATGTCTTGGCAAATTTCTTAAGTAACGCAAAATTGTGTGTTCCTTTCCACTGTTTTTCAAAAAGATCAATATGTTTCAGATACAAACTAACTCTTTCTTCAACTGTTTTTTCTTCCATGCAAACTTCTTTATTAAATATCCACGGGTTGGCAAAAATCCCCCGTCCAACCATAAATCCGTCGCAACCATACTTGTTGTATTTCTCTTCAATTTCTGCAAGAGACGTAATATCACCATTGCCAATGACAATCGTTTGTGGTGAAATTTCATCACGTAAACGCATTACTTCAGTCATCAGTTCCCAATGGGCGTCCACTGCCGACATCTCCGCAACCGTCCTCAGATGCACCGTCAGCGCGGCGATATTTTGTTGCAAAATAAATCTAATCCATTCATCAATAATAGGTTGTGAAAATCCAATACGTGTTTTAACACTCACCGGCAACTCTCCGGCTCCCTCTTTAGTTGCCTGAATAATCTCTGCTGCAAGTGATGGATTTTTGATGAGTGCTGAGCAGGCACCATTTTTAACAACAACACGCTCGGGACAGCCCATGTTAATATCTATTCCGACAAAGCCACGACCCGATAATTCTTTGGCAACTATATAAAACTGTTCAGGTTTTGTCCCCCAAATCTGCGCGATAATTGGTTTCTGAGAAGGAGTAAACAAAAAATTTTCCTCAACTCGTTTTCGACCTTTTGAAACAAACCCTTCAACGGGAGTAAATTCAGTAAATAACACATCAGGCTTGCCAATATCAGTTATGATTTGTCTAAATACAACATCTGTCACTCCATCAAGAGGAGCAAGAACGGTAAACGGTCGTGGCAAATCCTGCCAGAAAGTTTGCATAAAAAGTATTATACCTTATTTAATCTTGAGGAGTTCAACTTCAAAAATGAGGGTAGCATCACCTGGAATCACCGGATCAACACCATATTTACCGTAACCAAGTTCCGGAGGAATAGTCAATTTTCGTTTTCCTCCGACTTTCATACCTACGACGCCGAGATCCCACCCCTTGATTACATAGCCTGCGCCAATAGGTGTCTCAAACGGTTCATCGCGATCAACTGAAGAATCAAATTTTGTTCCATCCTCAAGCCATCCAGTATAATGCATCACCACGTGATCACCATCTTTCACCGCGTCACCTTTACCTTCTTTGAGATCTTCAATTTTTATTTTTTTGTCAGCCATCGTGTTCTCTTATTATGCCACATAATAAAACTTGAGACAAGTAAAATTCTTAAATCCTCAATCTTTACTCTTATATCTTGGCTACTTTCTCCCAGGGGAATTCATTGCGGCCGAAGTGACCGTATGCGGCAGTTTTACTATAGATGGGACGGGCAAGATCAAGCTTCTCAATAATCGCCTTAACTGACGTATCAATTAATTTGTCTTTAAACGCATGCAGTGCCTTCTCACTCACCTTTGCCGTTCCAAAGGTATCAATCGTCTGCATCAATGGTCTTGGGTGACCAATAACATACGCAAGACCGACTTCACATTTTTCTGCCAATCCCGCCGCA
>DATIGJ010000099.1:0-3262 GCA_035454765.1 Patescibacteria group bacterium | reverse complement strand
AGGCTTTATCCTGTGATTGGTAAACGGCATCAACAGGGATAAACGGATCAAGCGCTCTGACAATTTCCGCCGGTGCGATTGGGACATTTATGGAAACAAACGAGTTTGACGTGACTGATGATTGGTATTCTGATGGAATATCATAAAAAACAGTATAAAGTTGTCCATCTGTTGCCTGGGTCGAAACATGATACGGCATAACGGCAACTGCTTTACCTTCAATAATCAATTCGCTTGGCTCACCACTCAAAATAATTTTGCTGATTTTTTCAGGAACTGAGAGAACAGCAGTCGTTGCAATATCATCAGATGATACAGTCGCAATGACTGTCCCAGGACTGACTGACTGCCCCACGCTCACATTTATTCGTTCAATAATTCCGGCAAACGGACTTGCAGGATACATCGTCGCTTCTGAAATATATGCGAGACTTAATTGCAATCGTGAAATTTCTTTTGAGAGTGCTAATCCTTTTTCTTGTAAATCAAGTTGTTTTATTGCTATATCTTTTTGTGTGTCAGAAACTTTTGCAGGTGCATTGTCTCCTGACTGTGAATAATTAAGATTGCGTGCCCCATCACGGAATTGATTTTGAACCCCTTGTAGTTGATTAATTGCCGCGTCATCCTCAGGTGTCACAGCTACAGATTTAAAATAATCAATAACCGACTGATTTGCATCAATCAATGCATTCGTTGCATCAAGGCTTTGTTTTGCAATATCTCGCTGTTTGTCTGCATTCTCATCGGTAAGATTGGCAATATCTCGCTGTTTTTGAATTAATTCTTTTTGCTGATCATAGGTATCAAGAAGATGTTGATAATTTGCCTGGGCAATTTGCCGCTGGACTGCTGGTGCATTCCCACCCTGATAGTTGGATGACAAAACAACGAGTGTTTGTCCTTGTCCAACATATTGTCCTTCTGTCACGTTAACACTCTGAATAATACCACCCGTCTGCGCGACAATTTTTACTACTCCCTGTTTTTCTATCTTTGCCTGAAATGACGCTTTTGGTGCATTACCAATGCTAAAAACCTTTACTTCTTTGGTCACAGATTCCGGTGCCAAGGCTTCTTCTTGACGATGAAAAATATTACCAATAATCAAAACGAAAAATAACAAGCCTAAAACAATAAAAAAACTTCCCAGTGGTCGCTTCTTAATAAATACAGTTGTCTTTTTGTAAGACTTTCTAGCAGAATTTTTCACCTGTCCAAAAATATTTTTGTCATCCTGAATGTTAACGAAGAATCTTTTAAGATTATTCACTACGTGCAGAATTACATGTTTCACTGACTTCTTTTCCACAACTTTGTGGATTCTCTTTTTTGGCATACTATTATATATACATGAGGAAATAATAAGGGGCAGATTATTACAATGAAAACAAACTATTTCTTACTCTAGAATAATTGTATACGATAAGACCTTTTCTGTCAAACAAATCCTCTGTTTGCTAAAATTATTTTTTGAGAAGTTTACGATCTGTTGCTCTTTGCAACCATACAATAAAGAAGATATAAGAGGCGTAAAAAATTATTTCAAGTATCGTTGGATTGCTGGTGTAACCAAACAAGGTTCGAAGCAGACTTCCTAAAACACTTCCATTGTCTAAAATATGTGAAATATTATAAATTGGGTCAAAAGAGAAAATTGGCAACCATCCAACCTCCTGAAATTCGTGAATCCCATGTGAAACCAATCCTGCAGCGAACATAATCAGAAAAATACTGGTTATCATAAATACCCGCTGAATATTTACACGAAGAGCCCAAGCGAATAATCCATAACCAAGAAGCAGAGCCGCAGCAATACCTAAAAACGCACCTGTCAACTGTCCCGTTTGCCCAACCAAACTACTTGCCTTCAGATATAAAACCGTTTCTGTCCCTTCACGAAAAACAGCTGTTGCAACAAGAATAAGAATCCCCCACCCATATCCTTTTTCAACATGAAACTTTACTTTTTCTTTAATTTTTTTCGCCACATCTTTTTGCTTATGTACCCACATAATCATCCAGGTCAAAAAACCCGCAGTGATAAACATAAGAACTCCCTCAAAAATTTCCTCGGTCTTCCCGCTCAGACCACCAAAAAATATTTCAAGAATAATTGCAAGAAAAACAGCAGCAACTATGCCAATGCCGACACCCCGCCATACGAATTGTTTAAAAAAAGGCTGATTCGTCCTGGTGAGAAAAGTCAGAACAATCCCGACAACAAGCGCAGCTTCTAGTGTCTCACGAAAAGTAATTAAAAAAGATCCAAACATAATTTACCTATACCATACTCAACTAACACTAATCAAGTATTAGTTAAGCCTGAGGAACTCTCGAAGAGTAAGCGCGTATACTTTATCCATTAACTCTTTATTTAATTTTCTCCATACATTACCCGCCACGCAGCGATCTTTTTGTGGACATATTCGATGATGATCTGCTTTGCCTTCTTTGGAGCAACAAGTCAATACATCATCTTTTGAAAACGGACGAAGCACATCTCCCATGGTCAACAGATCAGGATTTTTTGTTAATGAATACCCTCCGTTTTTCCCCTCCACTGCTTTAATAACTACTGCTTCTCGTAAATCTGCCGCGACATTTCGCAAAAACAAAGGAGATAACTCAAACTCTTTTGCAATTTCCGATAGCGGCACTAACCGCTTCTCATACGCTTCTACAAGTGCATTCACCAAAATCACCGCATAATCTTCTCTGCGTGAAAGTCTAATCATATTTTTTATAATCTCCCAGTCTATTCACAATGCACGTATTATAGCAAACGTCGCCAATCATTCTCTGAATGTCTGCTTTCTCCTCTTTGTGAATAAAAAATATCTACGAGAATCTCTATCCCATCAACAACTCGCGGGCCTGGTCTTGTCAGGTAGGCATCTCCATCCATAAGAAAAATATTTTTTTCTTTATACGCTTTTAAATTTTTAAATCCTTCCCGTTGTGATATGAGAACAATTTCTTCCATCGTTCGAGAAATACTAAATCCGCATGGTGCGATAATCAATACATCAGGATTTGTTTGAAGAATCTGCTCCCAGGAAACTTCTACTGATTTCTCCCCTCTTTTTGATAACAGCATGTTCCCACCCGCCCGCTCTACCATCTCTGGCACCCAATGTCCGGCCACCATTAACGGATCAAGCCACTCAATAATCACAACTGACGGTCTTTTCAAATTTTTTATTTGTTGAGACACAACCGATAAACGTTTTTCTAAACACGCAATTACTACATCCGCTTT
>DATIGJ010000098.1:0-5609 GCA_035454765.1 Patescibacteria group bacterium | reverse complement strand
CCAGTAACAGTAATTAAACCGGAAAATGCAGCAGATTTTAAAACTATTCTTCAAAACTTACCGCTACAATGACCGGATCGCCCTTGCCATCTCACCGCTCATTTGATTAAATGAAAATATGGACAATACAGAACCGCCTATTGCAGGTCCCTCTTCATCGTTTACCAATCAACCATTTACGCCCAAACAAAAAGGGGGTAATATACTGCTTTTTAGTTTTTTAGGGTTTCTGCTGTTTGGATTTGGTATTTTGGCAGGTTTTTTTATCGGGAAACAACACCCATCTACGATTACTCAGAGCCCACTTCCTTCACCAACTGTCGTAGCACAACCCACAGCAACACCGAGCCAAATTCTCCCTTCACCAACACCTGCTTTTGAGACAACCAAATCCGTTACCGCTGGACAGACAGATTCTGACGTCTTTACCGCCTATACTGTTGCTGTCCCTGCCGAATGGACAGATGCCAGGGAGACCACTGTAGCCGCTGGCATTGACAAGTTAACTCTTACCAAAAGCGGTTACACTGTCACGATTTATCAGGCACCGATGGGTGGACAGGGCTGCGTCTATCCGGAAGATCCATCTTCAACGTTTGCCCAAACGTTCTCTGACTTTGTTGACATCAATGGTAAAAGTGGACAATTTCGTAGAAGCTGGAATTCACAGGAAGCACAAACCACTACCTACAATGTCTGTCAAAAAGGATCGGATAATTCCTACGGTACGATCACAGAGTTTGGCGCAATTACTGTCGTCGCACCAAATCCTGCAAATCAAACTACTCTCATAGAAATTGACGGCATCATCGCCTCCCTCACAACACAATAACCCAATACTACCAATAACCCAATAAACAAATCAATGCAGAATTACTTTTTCTTCGTATTTAACATAATGGTGCTCACAATTTTTACTATTTCTTTACCTTCTTGCATTAAATCTTCCATACGAATTCTTAAATTGGGATTTGTGTCGGCGATAAGCCTTAACCAATAATTTGTTTCTTTTCCTTCTTTTCTTACAATAGCATATTTAGCGACAAAATCTTTTTTGCTATCAGCGCCATCTGCTTCTTGATCATTTGCCCCATTGATGTTGCTGATCGTGTTATTTGATTGATTAAAATGAGATTTTCTGGTGTTTTTTGTAACGACTTTGTAAGAGTAACTATCCGAACAACAAATTGATAAATCCTTTCATGAATATCAGTAATTTTTTCTGCATTTTTCATTGGTTTACTGATTGGGTTATTTGCTTATTGGTTATTGGGTTATTTTATGATGCCTCCGTAGCATAAATGCGCCGGTAATTAGTCCAAAGGCAGCACCAAGTAACGCTCCCCCGATCACATCTGACGACCAATGCTCCCCAAGATACGGACGGGAAACAAACATTGCGGCATCATACCCGATAACCAGAGCACACAAAATAACCTTCCATAAAGGAGAAATATGCTTATTGGTTACGATAAAAACAATAATGACTACCGATAAAAATGCTGTCCTCCCTGCGTGTCCTGACGGATAGGAAAACTCTGACCGGACATGAAACTGCGGAAATTCAACAATTTCTTTTGTTCTGAGCATAAAATGAGGCGGAGGCAGATGATCAACATAAAACTTACCGAATAACTCAATGATATGAAAAAAACCAAAAAGGACAAACGCAACTGCACCGGCAAGCCATTTACGAATTAGAACAAAAAATGTAATAAGAACAATGATTGATATCTCAAATTTTCCAATGTCACTCAAGAGAGAAAAAATATCATCAAATCGTCTGCTGATATTATCTTGCAAACGAACCGTCGTATTGAAATCAAATTGCGTAAATAGATCCTCATGGACGAGATACGAAAACAGGATAAAAAGAAAAAACAAGCAGGTACCCGAAAGAAAAAGTTTTAACCGAGCAGACATTACTTAATTATACGAAAAGAGAGATATTGTCATCAAGACAAATTTATATTAGAGTAAACCTATGAATACACCTGTTGAATCAACAAGAACGCCTGCTGGAGAACCACAAGGCGCAAAACCACAATCCCGTGAACAAGTACTTAAGGAACAAGCAAGACGTGTTGGAAACCTAGAAACATATTTAAGAACACATCCACATGCTACACGTAAAGAACTTATACAGACACTAGGCTATCGTTCTGACGCACAGGGATTACAGCAACTTCGTCGTGACCGTGTAACGCTTGCAAGAGAACAAATGCAAATAACCACCAATACAGCATCTCGCCATACAATGGAACCACCAGCGACATTATCTGATGAAGAAAGACGAAAATTAATACAACGATATAAGGGAAGCGACTCGGAACTTGGTAGCGATGAACTCCTCGATGAATTCTTTCCAAAACGAGATTAGATTTCCAGTCCTTTGAGATACGTGCGGAAATCTTCACTGATATCTTTGTGCTTGAGGCCAAATTCAATGACTGTCTTCAGGTATTCCAATTTATTCCCCGTGTCATAATATTTTCCACCCTTAATCTCTGCTGCAAGAATGTGCTTTTTGTCATTGAGCATGAGCTTTAACGCGTCATTGTAATATAACTCTTCTCCTTCGCCCACATTTTCGAGCGCTCGATCAAGATAATTAAAAATTTCAGGGGTAAAAAGTGAACCACTTACATTTGCAAGATCAGACGGTGCCGCATCCTTGCCAGGTTTTTCGATAATCGTCTCAACGTCAATCAAACCATCTCGAAGCGTCTGTCCTCCCGCAAACCCGTATCGGTCATAATCTTCCTCATGGTGAGCTTTAATACTTGCCAGCACAGACCAACCGAATTCTTCATAGATTTCAATGAGTTGTTTAAAACGGGATTTTGGTTCAGAAAGAATAAAATCATCACTCCAGGTATAAATAAACGGCTCATCGCCGATAATACTTCGGACATTCAAAAGTGGTGTCCCATTGCCATAAGGACCTTTTTGTCGGACGTAATGAAAGTTTGCCATTTCAGAAATTCGCTCTGTTTCTTCAAGAAGCGGTAGTTTCTTCGGACCACCCATACGCAAATTCTCAATCAGTTCCATGCTTGGTTTGTCAAAGTGATCTTCGATGGTTCGTTTATGATAACCAGTGACGATAATGATATCTTCAATGCCTGCATCTACAAGCTCTTCAACGACAATCTGGATAATGGGCTTATCAACAACCGGAAGCATTTCCTTTGGCATTGCCTTTGTTTGCGGTAAAAAGCGGGTTCCAAATCCAGCTGCGGGAATAACAGCTTTTCGAATTTTTCTATTCATAAATTTATTATACTACAAATTATAAATAAGAGCCCGCCAATTATTGCTCCGTGAGCCGTGTACGAATAGTACTGGAAAGGCGAACGGTAAGATATGGCGGGTTTGCCATAGGGGTATTATAATCAAAAAACTTTCAAGAAGTCTATATGCTCTTTTTGTCAGGAAAGATTATATTTATTAAATTAGAAGACCGCCGGGGTTAAACAATATAAAAGGTGATAAAAAAGATTATGCACCAGCATCCGTACCATCAACAAACTCAAGTAATTTCCCTGTTGCTTCTTGTTTTGCAGCTCCTTTTGCTTTAATTTCAGCAACCTTTCTATCAAGAACCTGTCTATCCTGTTGAGCGTCATGATGCGCGGCTTCCCAAGCAACTAATTCTTTGGTAACAAAAGCTTGTCTCAGTGAGAGTGTTGTCAGCCTACGTTTATACTCACGTCTCTTTCTCTTTGCTTTTTCTTTATTATATGCTGTCACGAATTCCTCAGGAGTTAGCGTGCCTTCTCTCCGTGCACTACCAGATACAACCCCCTTATGAAGCCCTAACTGTTTATCTCTTCTCAACCTTAAGTGGGACTTCACACCATAATATAATCCCGCTCCTGCGAGAGCTGCTTCTGGAGCCCAACCTGGTACGTTAACATCAGGAATAACTTGTATTTCCGGTATTTTATCAATAACAGGAACATTCCAGCCTCCAATAGACACGTCAGGAGTGATATCTACGGGAGCATTTGTTGCTGAAGAAAACATACTACCAGTCCATGAGATATCGACAGGGGCACTAGCATCTGGAGCAAATAAAGCAACTGCTGCTGAAGCACCTGCGATACCCAGAGCCAGTACTGATAAACTACGTTGTGCATTTCTTCCAATACGACGTCCCCATACATCCATTTGTGCATTGCCTAACGATTTATTATTAACAGGAGGGTTAATTTCCTTTCCAAGCCTAGTTTGAAGTCTGTCAGCAGCATGTTCTCTCTCAATAACAAAATGTTTCCACCAACGATCAGTCGTATCCCCCTTCTTCTTTTTAGCCTGTCTATCCCATCTACGCGCGACAATTGCACCCAACCTATATCTCTCTCCGTAATATTTTGGTTTCAACCCTACTTTATTTCTTCCTCTATCAACTGCTTCTAATAATCTCATATTCTGCCATGATTATACTCCTAATCTATGGGTTGTCAAGAAGCAATCTAGACCCAGAGTATAACACTAAAATGCTAATAAATACTTTATATAGAGGCTGATTGGTGAAATTGAAAAATCAACTATGGAGATATAGTGTTATATTCCCTGCGCTGGTGGGGTGCCGGTTCCGCCTGTACCACCTGTTGGCGCAGTTGGATCTGCTGCTGGAACACTACCAGGCATAGCAGGTGCCTCAGGTGCTGGTGCGCTTGGCTCTGGTGTCATTGGTGCTGGTTCTGGCATTGCTGGTGCTGGAGGTGTCGCTGGTGTCATTGGATCTGTAGCTGGTGCTGGTGGGGTCATAGGATCGCTTGCTGGTGCTACTGGAGCACCCATCGGATCTGCTGCTGGTGCGCTTGGCTCTGGTGTCATTGGTGCTGGTTCTGGCATTGCTGGTGCTGGTGGGGTCATAGGATCACTTGCTGGTGCTACTGGAGCACCCATCGGATCTGCTGCTGGCGCAGTTGGCGGTGTCATCCCACCATCTGTTGGAGGCGTCGGTGTTGGATTCATAGGATTATTTGTATTGTTGTCCATAAGTCTTTTACCAGATTACCAAGACAAAGAATTCTTGTCAACCCCCCAAAAACAACAGAGTTCATTCTCTTACATTTCCCGCTGATCCAGATGAAACTCCGATTTGATCAGGGTCAATCGAGGTTGACAAATCAATAAAAAAAGGCCATAATACACATAGTTGTTCTTTGAAAGAGTAGTTCAAAAAAACGAGCGCAAGGCCCCGCACTGCGGGGATACGAGGAAGAAGGTCCTGTACTAAATTAGTACGAGAATTCGGACACCCGCAAGGCGGGTAGTATCTGCGGAAACCTTCAGCGAAATTGATCGCTACATGTTCTTTTTAAACTTTGTCGTGAGACAACAATAAAGAAAGAACAATCAACGACTACTCTTACTTCATAGAACCACAAAAGAGATTTAAGATTAAAGAATTCTTAAATCCTACTTCCTAAGTCCTAAATCTTAATTTATGTGCGGAATATTCGGCTATATCGGCCCAAAACAAAATACGGCAGAACTCATTTTTGATGGTCTGAAGACCCTTGAATATCGTGGCTACGATTCATGGGGCATCGCGTGAAAAACGCAAAACTCAAATCTTAAATCTCAAAACGAAA
>DATIGJ010000097.1:0-2200 GCA_035454765.1 Patescibacteria group bacterium | reverse complement strand
TTTTTCATCATGCATTTCTTTGAGTGCTTTTTCTGTAAGTTTTTCTGCAAGTCCGACATATTTTTCAGGAGTTAATTCTGAAAGCTGTTTTTTATCATCGTCGGTGATTGGTAGTTCATTGATCCAATTTTCCCACATTTTGCTATCTACCTTTTCACCACGAGTAAGTGATGAAATAAGAGAGTATGGATCGGTTACGTGTGATTTTCGAAGGAGCGTTTGAACACCTTCTCCGAGGATTGCCCAATCTTTATTGAGTCGGCAATTTATTTTATCAATATTTGGATGAACTCTGCCAATACCAGTTATGGTGCTTTTATATGCAAGAAGTGAATATCCAAGAATCATGCCATAATTTCTGACAGTTGTGCTATCTGATAAATCTCTTTGAAGTCGTGAGATCATAAGTTTTCGTGAAAGTGCTTCGATAAGTCCGTTAGCAATACCCAAGTTGCCTTCGCTATTTTCATAGTCAATTGGGTTTACTTTTTGAGGCATTGTTGATGATCCTACTTCTCCTTTTTTAGCAACTTGAACAAACCAGTCGTCGCTTACATATCTCCACATATCTTGGTCGAAATCAATGAGTATACTATTAATTCGATGCATTATTTGGAGATGCTCTACAACATCATCGTACTGATTGATTTGTGTGGTAATAAGATTCGGTTCAAATCCGAGTGAAGAAACAAATTTTTCTGAAAATTCGATCCAGTCAGTTGCAGGATAAACATAAGAGAGTGCATTGAAGTTGCCAACTGCTCCATTAAGTTTTCCTGTTAATTTTTGTTTTTTCAGTTTCATAAGTTGTCTGTGGAGGCGGACAGCAAAGTTAACCATTTCTTTGCCAACGGTTGTCGGGACTGCAGCTTGTCCATGTGTCCGTGCGAGCATGGGGGTTCCTTTGTATTCTTCTGCCCAGGTAGAAAGTGATGAAACGATTTCTTCAAGCGCTGGAACAATTTGTTCTGTGCCACGTTTTAAAATAAGTCTATAAGCAAGATTGTTGATATCTTCTGATGTTAGTCCGATATGAATCATTTCGATTTGATCTTCAAGAGAGGAACCATGCAGGTGAGATCGAAGTGTTCGTTCCATTGCTTTCACGTCATGTCTTGTCTGTTCCTCAAGGTCTTTCACTTTTTTGATATCTTCAAAAGAAAGATCAAGAAGTGTTTGTAGTTTTTTCTTTTCGGCATCGGTAAATGATCTGGTGACACCTGCTTCTGAAAGAGCAAGTAAATAGTTAATCTCAATTTCGATACGGTTTTTGATAAGTGCATATTCAGAGACAAAAGGGGCAAGGTTTTGAATTTTTGCTCGATATCTTCCATCAAGTGGACTGATTGCAGCTAATTCTGAAAAGGGTAAGTCGTTCATGAAATAATTTCCTCTAATCTATTATCTCGTATTGCTTCTTTTATTTCCATTGCTATTCTGCGGCCGACGTTAACTGATTTACCGAAAAGATACCCGCTGTAAGGGGTTGCCGTTATTCCTGGGGATCCGGGGAAGCGCGGAGATACGTCAAAGACGACGATGTCTTTTTTTGGTGGACCCGGAATGATCATTGATTGTAGTGCAAAGGGACCGATGACACCGGGCGCAGCAAATTTTTTGCTTGCTTCAACGAAGCGTTCTCCCATACTAAAGACTTGTTCAAGAAGTGATTCAAGGACGGTGACTGCCGTATGACTCGCTTCTTCGTATTTTATTTCTACTTTATGATCTGAAAGAATTTGTGATTGAAGGTTGCCTGGAAGTCTTAAAATGCCATCCAAATTAGTTTGTCTTCTGGTATCAGTTCCCAAAAGCTCCAAACGATTTGAAATGGGGGAATAGAAGAAATTAAAGTTTACTTGTACTCCGACTACGAATTCTTCAATAACTGATTTATCAAGTGCTTCTTGTGTTATTTTTCCTTCAGATATTAATCTTTCTGCTTCACGTTCATAACGTGATGGGCTATCTGCGAAGAAGAATGCCCGCTCAAACCCCCGTTCTTTTTCAAGGACTTTGACAATACAAAGTCTGTCTATTTTTTTAGGATCATTGAATTGTTTTGGGTAACGAATGTGCGCGGAATCCAAAAGATCATATTGATTGGGGTGGAAGCCTCTTTCTTCTATTCTGAGCAATTTTTTGTTCCCATACATTTTTGCCTTGAAATCATTTTCAATGGCATCATAGTCGTTAATAT
>DATIGJ010000096.1:0-5373 GCA_035454765.1 Patescibacteria group bacterium | reverse complement strand
CAAGCTGTGATACTTACTGATGGTAATTTAAGTAAAGCAATTAGAGCCAGTACCTCAGTGCCAACACTATTTCAGCCGCTTGCGTATCGAGATCTGCTCCTTGCTGACGGCGGACTCTCAGATTCGGTTCCTGTTGATGTTGTACGAAGTATGGGAGCAGATATCGTCATAGCAGTGAATCTCGATACACTCTCAACAAAAAAAGGCATGTTGCCAACACTCGATAAAATTCCTCTTCAATCAATCAATATTCTCCGTCACAATCTAGCTCTTCAATCAACAAAAACAGCTGAGGTAATCATTTCACCGAGTGGGATTCCGCAGATTGGTCTTGTCGGCTGGGAATATTTTTTTGATCTGAAAAAAAATAAAGATCTTATCGAAGCAGGTGAAAAAGCTGGAGAGGAAGGAATCTCACAGATTCTTGAATCAATGAAAAAATCCACTAAAAGAAAAAAAACATTCTTTCAAAAAATGATCTCGTTTTTCCATAAAAAAGGGTAAGTGTTCTATTTTTTTGTGTGAGCTTCTTTAATGTCGTCGTGTAGTTGTTTGATAAATTTTTCCGCCGTCTTTTTAATCTTCTCTTCGGCATCGCGAACTTTAAATGAAAGTAATTTCCAAATCTCATTATGATTGTTATGCAACACCAACGCGAGAAATACTTTTTTGTCACCTTCTTCAAGTTCCGAAAGCACTGTATCCATAATGGTATGATGTAAATTATTTTCAGCAAGCATCGCCAATTCTTCCTTTTCATGAGGCTCTAACTCAAGACTATCAAGTCCGATATGAATCGAATCAATAATCACAATATGATGATAAAAATGATTATGTTTTGGCATAAAGTGTTTTTGGTTCCACCGGTCCTAAGGGTATTGTATCATCAGGATCGTCAATGAAAAAATAAAGAACAGAACCTCGTGCTCTTCCGTCTTTTCGTTCCAAATGGATCATCACTTCCGGTGAACCTCCCAAATGCTTGCCAGTCCAAGCAGCAGGACCTGCATCTCCAATGACAGCAACAACCGCTTTCCCGTTCTCAGGATTCACGACAAGCATTTTTCGATATTTATAAAACGCATAATGCTCTCGGACGTTCTCCTGAAAGCCAGGCGCAAGAAATGTCTGGACAGCAATATAGTATTTTTCGCGATCAATATCTTGCTGCGTCATGGCACCTGCAGATTGAGCAAAGTACCCCCACGCACCCCTTCCTGGAGCCATACCGGAAGAATAAAATGTATTTGCCTCTTCAGCCGTCTGAAAATGACTCGCCATCGTATCTCCCGGATAACGCATAAGATGCTGTTCTGCGCCAATAATCCCATACGAACGATTTAATTTTTTTCCATCAAGTTCTGCAGATATATTCATCCCGAATTGTTGACTCAAAATACCACCAATTTTTTCTTCTTGCTCTATTGTTAGCTCTCGAACATCTTCGGGTAAAACATCTGACAACGAAAGAATTAATTTTGTCTTGGGAGTAAATGCATCTTGTGACAGTGTATCTGCAAAGGCAACCTGTTTTTTTTGCATCGGCGAATGCAGCTGTTGTGAGATAACTGACGTTGTTACCGGATGAGTAAGTAAGACAAGACTCCCAAGCGACCCAACGGCAAAATGCTTTGCTGTATTTTTAATCCAATCAAATGCATCTTTATGCTTCTCAACAAGACCCTTCTGAAGCTCCTTTTGCTGATCCAACCATTTATTTTTAAGATGTTCGTAATGTGGCTTATATGCTGCTTGGGACATAAGAGTAATTGTAGTGTACCATAAATTACAGACCGCCCAAAATAAGTAACGAGACAGTAAAATAGATCGTAATACTTACCAGATCTTGGATAGCAGTTGCAAAGGGTCCACTGCCGATCGCCGGATCTTTTCCCCATGCACGCAAGACAAGCGGTACCACGCACGCAATGAGTGTCGAAATGCCCATTGAGATAAGTAACGCAGTGCCTACAGTAAGCGCGACGAGAAAATCTTTCGAAAGGAGATAGGCTCCAATCCCTGCAATCAATCCAATACTTCCCCCAATAATAACTCCGATAAAAAATTCACGAACCAGATATGAAGCAATATTAAAACGCATCACAGTGAGCGCACGTATGAAAATAAGCTGTGATTGCGTATTGATTGCACCTGACATATACGCAACCATTGAGATAAAAAAAGCAATGGCGACATTATGATTAAGAAATGTCTCAAATTGACTGATAAAAAAACTCGCGAGAAACGCAATGACAAGTCCAACGACAAGCCAGGGGAACCGGATCAGAACAAGACTCTGTACCCGTGCTTTCACTAGATCCGACATGTGCTCAATATCTCCATGAATACCTGAGGTGTGTAATAAATCCTCCAAGTGTTCATCGTGCAGGATATCAATAATTTGATCTGCGGTCACTGCTCCCAAAAACCGATTTTCATTATCAACAACCGGAACAAATTGGACATCATTATGAATTGCTTGAATAACAACCTGTTCCTGATCAAGCGATGGGTGCACACTAAAGGGAACCTTTTTCATAATATGTTTAATCAGCTTTTCTTTTGTTGAAATCAACAATGAATGAATGGGAACAATACCAAGTAAAAATCCATGATCCGAAATAACAACAACCGAATGGATATCATCCCAATTATCTTTTGATAACAAATGGAGTACCTGCGCCACGGTTGCCGATTCTTTTGTCACCGGCACATTTTTTACCATAATAGATCCAGCGGATTCAGAAAGCGGGTGTGCCATATACTTTTAAGTAAATAATGTTAGGTCCACTTTGTCAACAAAGCAAACTTTTTCCGAATGAAGTTAAACAGAGATTGTGTAACCCACGAGAGAATAAAAACGATAAGAAAAAGGCTCCACCAGGTCAGATGAAACTGCTGGATATAGACTGCAGCAACAATTAAAATTGTATAGTGAATAAAATAAATTGAGTAGGAATGCGTACTGAAAAAGGTAACCGTCCGCTGAATAAATGATTGCCGGAAAAGATATTTTTCAAAAAAGAGAAGAAGAAAAAAGACAACAATACCGTAGGATAAATAATAAATATTTGGCGGATATTTATTATGAAAAAAGACAGTACTCTCCCCATACGTCATGAACGTATACATATACGATACAACAAAAATAACGAGGGAAAATAAAAATCCGCCAAAAAGAATTCGCTTTTTCTCTTCAAATTTGACATAAAAAAGGGTAAAAAACAATAGCAAAGACCACGGAAGCCACATAATCCATTTATACGGGATATTGACATCCTGAAAGAGAAGATACACCGAGCTACCAAAAGCACAAATAAAGAACATCCAAAAAATCACTTTTACTTTTCGATAACTCCAGAGGAAAATCGGTAAAACAATCGTGAGAGAAAGAAAAAGCAATACCAACCAGTTAATATCAACCCCGCCAATAACAGCCAAACTATATTTGATATATCGCGGTGTCACTTTCCACGGTTCAGCAAAATAGATTGCCGGAAGAAAAAAAATTAAGAAAAGATAATAAGGAATCAAGAGTCTAATAAATCTTTTTTTGAGAAACGTGATTACCTGCATTGCCTTATCTTCATATTTTTTGATGAATAAATATACTGAGCAAAAAACAAAAATCTGTACGGAAAAATTACTCCAATTCCAAATAGGAAAGGATAATGTCCCGCTTGGAAAATATCCCGTCGCGTGCGTCAGAATCATCACAATTAGGGAAAACCCGCGAAGATTATCAATCGTTTGATTTCTACTGTTCATCATTCTTACTATACCAAAAATTTGCAATGACAGATACTTTTTTTTATACTAAACATGGTTATGCAGGAATACTTTCAGCAACCGTTTTTTTCTCAAATATTTTTTTCCAACACCCTTCTTGACTATACAATCGCACTGGGTATCTTTCTCTTTCTGACAATCATTATTAAAACTTTCCATGCGTTTGCAATTAATAAACTCGAACATCTTTCCAAACGAACTACAAATGATATTGATGACGTCATGCTTGCAACTATCAAAACAATTAAAGCGCCTTTTTATCTTTTCCTTACATTTTATATTGCTTTATCACAGCTAACACTTTCCGAAACATTCCTTAAAATTATCACAATTATTCTCTTTGGATGGGCAATTTTTCAGGGGGTTCATGCTGCAGCGATTGCATTTAATTATTTCCTCAAAAAATTTATGAGGAAAGAAACAAATGAAGAAAGTAAGGCTGCAATGGAAACGATTAATGTATTATTTAAAACCGTCCTGTGGGTTCTCGGTGGATTGTTATTACTTTCAAATATGGGTTTCAACATCACATCTTTGATCGCAGGGCTTGGTATCGGCGGTATTGCTGTCGCCCTTGCGATGCAAAATATTCTCAGTGATCTGTTTTCATCTTTCGCAATTTATTTTGACAAACCGTTTAAAGTCGGGGACTTTATCGTCGTCGGAGATAAAATGGGCGTTGTCGAAAAAATCGGGATCAAGACAACTCGCATCCGCGCGCTACAAGGAGAGGAAATTGTGATCTCTAATCAGGAACTGACATCTGCCCAAATCCAAAATTTCAAAAAAATGAATGAACGACGAATCGTTTTTTCTTTTGGGATTACTTATCAAACCCCACAAAAAAAGTTAGAAAAAATTCCACAAATGGTAAAAGATATTATTATCGCGACAAAAGAAACACGTTTTGATCGCGCACATTTTTTCAAATTCGGTGATTCGGCATTAATCTTTGAAGTTGTATATTACGTAATATCAGGAGAGTACAATACCTATATGGATATACAACAAACAATTAATTTTGCACTCCACGAGAAACTTGAAAAAGAAAACATCAGCATGGCATACCCAACCCAAACTCTCTATCTCCACAAAAAATAAATCTCAAATGGTATAATCATTTCATGACAATTTTACAAACGCCAGGTTGGGGAGACTATGAATTACTTGACAGTGGTGATGGGCATCGGCTGGAACGTTTTGGCAAATACATACTTGTCCGACCTGATCCACAAATCATCTGGAAACCAAATTTGCCGCAATCTGAATGGTTGAAAGCTGATGCTATTTTTCAAAAAAACAAGGAACACTGGCAAAATCGCACTAATATCCCAAAGAAATGGCTTATGCACTACGAAGATCTCGCGTTTTATGCAGAACTAACCCCATTCAAACACACAGGTGTTTTTCCAGAACAACATTTACAATGGGACTGGATGAGAGAGAAGATCAAAAAACAAAAAGCAAAAATCAAAGATACTGATAAAAAACTAAAAATATTAAACCTGTTTGCTTACACGGGGATTGCAAGCCTTGTTTGTGCAGAAGAAGGAGCTGAGGTAACACATGTTGATGCATCACGCC
>DATIGJ010000095.1:0-2184 GCA_035454765.1 Patescibacteria group bacterium | reverse complement strand
TGGAAAGAAAACAAACGCGCCATATCGTGCATTCCTGAGGGTGTATACAGAACGATCAAACAGCCACCTAAAGAATCACGTCCGTACAAATACTTTCGTTTACCGCATGTAGAAGGCAGGAGCGGGATACTAATTCACCGTGGCACCAATCCTTTACATTCGAAAGGGTGCCTTTTGGTAGGGGGACGATTCAAAGACATTAATACAGACTTTCCAACGTTGGGAGAATCAGCGGATAAACTTACTTGGATGACGACAAATCTTCCGGATGAGTTTGATCTCGAGATTCGTAAGAAATCATCTTAGTTTTACCTTTCAGTGATTCTTGTTTCTCCCAGTAACTTTTGTTCTTTTCGTGGAAGTATTTTTTTTTCTGCCCTTCTCGAATTGCATCTACTGTTTCTTGTAGTGATAATTCTACATCATTATAGTAATCGTTCATAATATTCAAAGTTAAGTGACATGCAGAACAAGGGAAATGGCGGAGGTAGGTGAAGCAAAAGCAAATCTACCCCCAACCCCCAATGAGGATAGATTTAACTTCGCCATGCGTCACAATGGGTGTACGTCGGTTTCGGCTTAATGGAAGGCATGCTTGCAAATCTTTAAAAGGCCCATCTCCACTAATTTTTGGGCTTGTGTCGCCTCTGCCGCTCCTTTCGGATCTGGCCTGAAAAGCAAAAACCAGTCTTCCGGGTACGAGCCAAAAAACTGGTCTAAGTTAATATCGGAATCCACACTCGTACTATGAGTTCCGATCATTGTGCGAATGTCATAAATTCCGATTAAATTACCAACATGTTTCAACGAATAAAGTTTGAATGGGTTGTAATCGTTATCATTTTAGCCATATTCGTATTTCGCGAATGCTCCAGGCCGTTACCAGTTGATCCATCCGCTGACATTTACGCCGACTCGATCAAAGAATTAAAGTCACAGAAGGCATTTAAAGCCGCTCAGTTCGATTCAGTCTCAACAGTGGCAAATGTATTGGTTAAGGAAAAAGACTCGCTTACAGCGGCCCTGGTTAAAGAAATAAGCAATAAGAAAATCAAAGCATCCAAAGCGGTCGAAGCTATACCAGTTCGAGTGTTAGAGGAAAATCCATCAGTAGGCCAAGCTTTAACCTTGTTACACGGCGTTATAAAGGATCAGGAGACACTTATTGACACGCTTCAATCACAACTTGCCTTTGAGCGCAACGTCCGTGAACAGCTTGTCGCGCTTCACTACGATGAAGGCAAGATTAACACGAATATGATGGAAATGTGCGAGATTGAAAGGATCAGATTACAGGACATGAACGAACGGTTACAGAAAAAAGCTAAAGGCAAAGGTCTATTTTTCGGGATCGGGTTTGGGGCTGGATGGCTGGCCAGGAGCGGAGTTGATAAACTGTAATTTATCATATGCTTTAAGGCATCTTTTACATAAGCGATAACCATCATATTGAAATTGTCTATTTTCAGCAATCCAGGCTTTAAAATCCTTCTCACCCATATACCACCTGACCTCTGAATTTGGATGATTAGTTCCCATTATACGGTGCTCTAACCCGCATGGTGTTTTGTCTGTATCTCCAAAAACGATGTGAGAATTACTTTTGTTAGACGTTACGAATAATCCGTATTCCATAACATATTTTAAAAAGGATCTGAAGAAGGAGCGACGCCGGGGTAAGCTTAAGTCTGTTCTGGTTCCGATCGTAGGTGTTGCTGGCTTGCTGCTAGGAAGCTCTCTATAGCCCATAATTCTACAATGTAGTTGATGATCTTATTCACAATATAATTCCATTTTTGTACCCTAGCCTTCCAATTCAAGGGTCGTAAATCGACACCTATCACTGGGCCGTTTTCATCCATGTACATATACTTGTATTCTATCCGGTATTTGGCTTTTCTCATAATTTGCTATTCTTTTTATTAGATTCTGTGTTTTGGACAAATTAAATAAGTCAAACTTCTTTATGTAAAGTTTACCTGATGATGTACCGTATACCTTTATCTTTCTATGATTTATCTTCTTCATCAATTTTTTTTTGCAGTTTCTTTTTTATATCAGATACTTTTACGGTTGGCCCTTTCATTAGCTTTTTAATTCTAAAATGATTTATGGCTGTAAAAATCAGTGTTAAGGCACAAAGCGACCATGATATTACTACTTCAATTGTTATCATATTTTCAT
>DATIGJ010000094.1:0-3840 GCA_035454765.1 Patescibacteria group bacterium | reverse complement strand
TGTTTGCTGCAATTGCAGCTCCGATACCGAGAGCACTTATTACCGTTCTTCTTACTGCTCTTGTCAGTTTTTGTCCATGATATGTTTCTTTTGCAAGTCTGTTTACTCGGTCAAAGCGATCCAGTAAGTATTTTTCGAGAAACTCTCTTTTCTTTGTTAATTCTGTTGATTTTGAGTCTGTTTTTAGATGCTTTGCTCGTCTATCCATTCTGAGTTCATCACCTTGTTTGAAACCTCGGCCAACATGATAGAGAATAGGACCAATGCGTATAGCATTAGTTGCTGTTCCTACAAAAGGAATAAAATCAACAATTACAGGTGTATATTTAGCAGCGGGTCCTTCTATATCCGGTCCGTGTAAGTCTCGTGGGCGTAAAGGTCCATAAGAGGAAGGATCGCGATGATCTCGTTGTAGGTGTCTAAAAAGTCGGAATTTCGGTTGTCTTTCCCCCATAGTGTTTCGGCATTATATCGCATTATCCTTGATTTATCAAGCTGTTTGACGTGTTTGCTAAGAACAGCTACTATAATAGGGTATGGTAAGTTTTCAGCATATACTGAAAATCCTCTCACACAAAAAATTGCTGGAGGCGTTTATCGCTGTCGTCTGTATCGGGATAGGCGTCGTCACGCTTCTTCTTTTTTATCTTAATGACTCAAAGACCAAAATTGCCGCTCTCTCGACAGATAAGTCTGAGGTAGAAAAGGCCTATGAAGATTTAAAAAATGAAGATCAGTATAAAATCAATCAACAGTTAAACGAAGATCTTAAAAACACGCATGATACCTATTCTGAATCAATAGAAGCATATGAAGGGATTCTTGAGCTTCAAGTGAAGAAACAGGATGTGAGTAAATTGACACCGCTCTATGCTTCTATTGTCAATAGTCTGTCGGATTTGAACTATGCATCTGCTGAAAGTGAATTAACGGATTTGAACGCACAAATCAAAAAGATCAATGATGATTTGGCTGCGAAAGAAGCAGCATTGAGAGCGGCTGGTGCTCCAGCAACACCTGCGACTGCAAGTAATACGCCTCCTGGGAGCGGATATAGTTATCAGGCAGTCAGTACAGAAATCGGAACATATAACATTGCGCTTGTTGCTGCGGATCTCAATTCGACACGAGTGATTATTGATACTGCTTCTGATGGTACCTGTACGAATGACTGTCCCACTCTCCCTCTTGCGACCTATGTGCAGCGATCAGGGGCCTTTGCCGGAATTAACGGTTCCTACTTTTGTCCTGCTGAATATCCAAGCTGTGCAGGCAAGACAAATAGTTTTGATACGCTTCTGATGAATAAAAATAAAGTATATTTCAACTCAGACAACAATGTGTATAGCAATGTGCCGGTTGCTGTTTTTGGTGCGGGGTTTGCCCGATTTATCGGCGCATCATCCGGCTGGGGTCGGGATACAGGGGTTGACGGTGTCATTGCGAATCAGCCGTTACTTCTTTCCGGTGGCAATATCGCCTTTGGCGGTGGCAGTGATCCGAAACAAGGCAGTAAAGGTGCGAGAAGTTTTGTCGGCAACAAAGGATCAACGGTATACATCGGTGTTATTTACAACGTGACTGTTGCAGAGATGGCATATGTATTGAAGGCGTTAGGATTGGAAAATGCTCTGAATTTAGACAGTGGTGGTTCTACTGCCCTCTGGTCCGGTGGCTATAAAGCCGGCCCAGGAAGAAATATCCCTAATGCGATTTTGTTCGTTGGTAGATAATCCATGTCCCTCGCTTGGTATATCAAAATCCACATGTAATGTTCCGTTCGGTGATTCTTTTCTTTGGTGATCTTTATTAACAATATCTACTCCGAAAACCAATTCATTTGATGCAGGGATTCCTCCTAGTGTTTCTGGATCAACAGTTACTGTATAGTTGTTATCTGGTCTCGCTTCAAAGACTTGCAGTATTTTCCAAGCATTTTCACTTTGTAATCCTTTTTCAACTAATTCTGGATCGGGATCCAAGTTAACCGTGATCGCAACAAGATCAATGGGTGACGCTCCTTCTTGCGCAAATGCAGTTGTAGTAATGGTAAAAGGGTCATCTGTCGTGCGCGTTAGTTGTCTGGAAGGTTGCCAATTGGCACCAATCAGCGGAGATTCATAGGGACTGTCCGTAAAGATATTATTTTTCTCCATCGTGAGATATCTTTCGATAAGTGCTTGTTGTGTTTGTACTTCTTGTGTCTGTGTGGTTTGTGTTCTGTTTCCAAACTCTCTTTGGTAAGTTGCCAATCCTACACCTCCAACGATAAGCACTCCAATGAGTGCTGCTCCAACAAGGCGTCGGTTTCGGTTATTTCGAAAAGTAGGTCTTTCAAGGTTAGACATAAATCTTATTATATTACATTTATGGATGTTTGTATAGTGAGGTGAAGGTATAGTTACTCGTAGAATTTTTTATTTTTCAATTTTTCCGGGAGGAAGGAGAGTTTTTCTTTGGGCCCGCCTGCATCGCTATGCGAGGCATTGCGGGCAGGACCTACGTAGTTCTCTGACCAGGTGTAGTCTTTGGCATAACCGAGATCTTTCATGAGTTTGGTGGGCGCGTTTCGTAAATGGAGTGGGATTGGCTCGTTGGGCAATTCGTACACTGCTTGTTTTGCTCGTCCCAGTGCATTTGGTACGGCGCGGGATTTTTTTGCACTGGCCAGATAAATCGTGATATGTGCAAGAGTGAGTTGTGCCTCCGGCATGCCGATTTTGGTCACCGCTTCAAATGCCTCATTTGCCTGGATAAGTGCTCCCCGATCGCTCAAACCGATATCTTCTGATGCGAAGATAATCATGCGGCGTGCGATAAATTTCGGATCCTCACCGTTTTCAAGCATTCGTACCAAATAATACAGTGCTGCGTCCACATCTGATCCGCGCATGGATTTGATGAACGCTGAAATGATGTTGTAATGCTCCTCTGCTTTTTTATCGTAGAGACCTGCGGATTTCGTCTGAAAAACTTCTTTCACAATTTCCGGTGTGATCTTTTTCTCCTTGTAGGTTGTCGCCATGATTTCGATCGCGTTGAGCATGATACGGGCATCACCGCCTGAAAGTCGCATCAGTAAATCCTTTGCTTCTGGGTTTAATGATTTTTTTTCCTTCCCCACTCCCCTCTTCTTGTCTGTCAAAGCGTTGTCAATAATTTTTTCTAAGTCCTCTTTTTCAAGACTTTTGAGGACAAAAATCCGTGAGCGGGATAAGAGCGCGCTGATTACTTCGAAAGATGGATTTTCCGTCGTCGCACCGATAAGCGTAATCAGTCCGCTTTCAACATACGGCAGGAGTGCATCTTGTTGGGATTTACTCCAGCGATGAATTTCGTCAATAAAAAGAATTGTTTTTTTATTTTTCTTTTCACTTTCTTGTGCCTTTGCAATGATGTCCCGTAAATCCGCTTTGCCGGCTTCTACTGCTGAGAGGTGATGAAATTCTGCCTTTGAAGCGTTTGCTATTAAGTATGCAAGAGTTGTCTTGCCGCTTCCTGGAGGTCCCCAGAAAATCATTGAGGAGACCGTACCAGTTGCAATCATTTTCTGAATAATTTTATCTTTTCCAACAAGATGTCCCTGTCCGAAAAATTCTGTGAGCGTCTGAGGTCGCAGCCTGAATGCGAGGTTCATACTAGGACTATTGTAGCATACTAGGTATCGGGGCTTGGATTAAGCACTGGAGTGGTTTGTGTTTTTGTATGGTGTTTTTCGATTCCCCGAGCGACAAAGAATAAAAGAATTTGTGTGGTACCCATTAAGAGTGGTGCAAAACGAAGCGTTTGCTCACTGGAGAAAAGAGCGATGCTGATAATAAAAAGAAGAATGACGAGGAC
>DATIGJ010000093.1:0-2601 GCA_035454765.1 Patescibacteria group bacterium | reverse complement strand
ACGACCGACAACAAGAGCTAAATCATCCTTTTCTCCCACGACACCATTCTTATTCACATAAGCATCTTTAATCTCGGCAAGACCTTTAAGAACTTGAGGAGATTGCAACGGCGAAACATCAAAATCAAGATCACTAGCGTTAACATAGTGATCTTCTTTAAGCTCCATCTCTTTTTCCCCAATCTTTACCATTGTTTTTTTACCTTCTTTAGTAATCTTGATGTACAAAGCTTTATGTTCAGGCTGACCAGCATCATGATCCGCTCGATCAATATCAAGGATGTGCCATCGAATGTTATTTTCTTCAAGTGACTGACGCATTCGGAGAATTTTTTCTTTTCTTGTTCCACCTTGATCTTCTTGATCAACACACAACATCTTTCCTGTTTTCAAATCAGGAAAATAAATTAATTCTCTGCTTGGCATATCTGATTTGAGAATAGATATAGCATCTAAATTTTCTGCCCAAGAGAGAATATTCGCACTCATTTCTCTACGATCAGAAGCCAATGCATACAATATTGCACCTGCCGAATTTGTCAAATCCTCACCAAAAATTCTTCGCAATTCCTTAGCCTTATTATATACAGAAGACACACCCTTATCATCACCGGAAGTACCACGAAGAACCTTTCCTCCTGTATCAATATCCATTATTAATCCATAATTTCTTCCAATAACTGTTAATTCATCACTAAGATTTTCAGCATCGTAACTCCACTCAGGTCGAGAAGCTAAAAAAACACCTCGTTGCTCAATTAATCCTTCTTTATTCTTTCTAGGTAAATAAATAATGGGCCTAGTATACATCTCGAAATATTTTCCCGTTTGTCCAGGTTGCAATTTTGGTTCTGATTCATGAATTGCCTCAGCAAGAAGACGAGAAAGTCCTCTTACATTTCCTCTTTTTTGCTCTATATCAATCGGTCGTGGATATCGCTCTTTCATGCTCATATTATACCAGTTATATCTGCTATACTCAGCATATGCGAGAAAGACCAAAATATCCCCCCACATTTTTTGCTGCCTCACTCCGAGGCACTGGAGAGTTTCCCCAAATGCATGCGGCTCAAACGCTTCGCGGAGGCGTCGCCGTACTCACAGAAATTATGAACGGACGCCTCACATGGGATACATTTTTCAGATCAGATATAACAAAAGAACAAGCCATTGTCGTCCGACAAAAAATGTATGATCTCCATCTTGCTTTTGGCATTCCTCTTTTGCCAAAAAAAACAAGTCGAGACCAAAAACAAGCATACCGAGCTCGTCATCCACATCAAAAAATTAGATCTTTTCCCCTTGAACCTGGCTTTCTACTGTCTACGGATAAAAGAAAAATTATCAGAGCTGCTGTTCATTTCGCCCAAGCAATTGTTCCCCAAGACAAACAACCAAATCCAGCTTTAAAAAACTTTTCTGCGCAATGGAAATACAACCTCCCTGCGCGTGATTTAAATATTCCCCTTTTAACCCACTTCTTCGCTGATCCCGCATATCAAAAAGACGTACAAACACTTCTTACTCTTTGGCAAACAGCAACAGATACCCTTAACACACCAGCAGCACGAGCAGTAGGAAAAACGTTACGAGACAGTTTAACAGGAAAAACGACGAGAAAAAGACGTACAGAGATTACAAACCAAGCGCTTATTACATTACAAGGGCTTATCAGAAGATCTCTTGATACAAACTTTAACCATATCGAGCCTGCTACTCGTGATCAATTTATCGCTGACGTGGTAACGCGCGGCCTTCTACGGTAGTATCACTTCAATCCGCCGATAACTTTTACTTTTTGGAGAATGTCCTCATGTTCAAGGACTTTTCCTGTACCGCGGACGACTGAGGTAAGCGGATCATCAGAAACAATAACAGGCAAATGGACTCGTTCAACAAGCAAGTCATCAAGTCCCGACAAAAGCGCACCGCCGCCGGTCAATAAAATTCCCTGTTCCAAAATATCCGGAAGAAGTTCCGGTGGTGTCTCTTCAAGCACATCCGCTACTGCCTGAATAATTTTCGTCAAAATTGGTGAGAGAGATTCTCTGATTTCTGTTTCGGTAATCCGAAGACTACGCGGCAGACCCGTCTCAATATCCCGACCCCGCACAATCATCAACTTCTCCCCCCGTTCGTTTTCTTCTTCGTTCTCTTCTTTCGTCATTTTTGCTCTTTGCTCTTTGATGTTTGATCTCTTCGAATATGCACTGCCAATTTTTATCTTAATATCCTCAGACGTTTTTTCACCGATGAGGAGTCCATGCCGAAGTCTCAAATAATGCAAAATCGCATCATTCATATCATCTCCTGCAAGTTTAAGTGACCGACCCACGACAATTCCACCAAGCGAAATTACGGCAATCTCAGTGGTACCACCGCCAATATCAACCACCATCACGCCTTTTGATTGAAAAACGGAGATCTCTTCACCGATTGCCGCTGCCATCGGCTCTTCAATCAAATATGCTGCCCGTGCTCCTGCGGTGAGTGCTGCCTCCCAGACAGCACGACGCTGCACTTCGGTGACAGACGACGGAATACCGATAACAACCTTTGGTCTTGCAAAAATCCGGTGAATCGGTGTCCCCAACTCATGAA
>DATIGJ010000092.1:0-3901 GCA_035454765.1 Patescibacteria group bacterium | reverse complement strand
AATGTGTATGGAAGTTATGTTGAGGCACTTCGTGGAGTTTCATCAGGTGACCACATTATCCTTGACCGCACAGTGATTG
The DNA here is from genome assembly GCA_035454765.1 of Patescibacteria group bacterium. Classification (GTDB taxonomy): domain Bacteria; phylum Patescibacteriota; class Microgenomatia; order Levybacterales; family UBA12049; genus DATIGJ01. The sequence continues at coordinate 3,822 of DATIGJ010000092.1, read as the reverse complement.
CAGGAGAAAAAGTAACGATTCAATAATTTTTATTTGAATAAAAAATTTGTCTTATGGCGAAGTTTTCTTCTTATTTACAAAAATTAACATTTGAGCCGAAATTGATGGGATCTCTTTTTGCGAAGTATCTTCGCAACATCCGGCTTGTCTTGTTGTTTCTTATTTTGACGATTGCTATTGGCGTTGTTAGTTATACCAATATCCCGCGCGTTCTCAATCCAACGATTAATATTCCGATTGTTTCTGTCTCGACGGTTCTTCCTGGTGCCAGTCCTACTGATATTGAATCACTGGTCACAATACCGATTGAAGATAGTCTGTCAGGAATCGAAGGGCTTTCGACGATGACATCAGTTTCCCGTGATTCAGTTTCGTCAATTACTCTTGAATTTGAGACAGGTGTTGATCCTGATAGAGCAAAAAATGATGTGCAGTCAGCTGTTGATACAGTTTCAAATTTGCCGGAGGATGCAGAAACCCCTCGGGTGCAGAAATTTGATTTCACCAATGAGCCGGTGTGGACCTTTACCTTGAGTAATACACACAATGATACGCTCAGTCTTGTCCGTTTTGGTGAGAAACTGCGTGATTCGTTGGAAGATTTACCGACGATTGAAACTGTCAGTGCGACAGGTCTTGATAATGAGGAGATACAGATTCTTCTTGATCCTGAAAAGTTGGCGACGTATGGTCTTAATACACAAACAGTATCTCAAGCGGTACAGGCAGCTCTTAGCTCATTTCCGGCAGGAGTCATCGCGACGGATATGTCAACATTTGTCTTAAGTATTGATCCGACAGTTACGACAGTTGATGATATCAGAGCAATAAGGATCACTACGCAAGGGACGTCGGTTGCGCTTTCCGAGATCGCGACGATCCAGGAGGCAGTTGCTCCCGCTGTCGCCTCATCATATTATGCTGACAGGAAAACTGCTCCGATTAAAACAATTAGTTTTTCTCTCTATAAGTCGAAATCAGCTGATTTGACTGACGCAGTTGCTGATGCGAAACGGGTGAGTGAAGAATTACTTAAACCACATCAATCAGATTTTCTTCTTTCCTCGGTGATTGATAATGGTGAGCAAGTTGATCGTCAGTTCTTTGATCTCGTCCGAGATTTTATTTTAATTGTTACGCTTGTTTTTATTATTTTATTTCTCTTTCTTGGTGTTCGACAAGCGCTTGTTGCATCCAGTGCTATTCCACTGACGTTTTTGATCACCTTTATTGTTATGGATCAAACAGGTATTCCTTTGAGTTTTATCGCGTTTTTCTCGTTGTTGTTATCACTTGGATTGTTGGTTGATGATACGATTGTGGTGATCTCGGCGATTACGGCGTATTATCGGACAGGAAGGTTTACTCCACTTGAAGCAGCGTTACTCGTTTGGAGAGATTTTCGGACTGCGATTCTTACAACGACTCTGACCACTGTGTGGGCTTTTGTGCCTTTGTTACTTGCGACAGGAATTATCGGAGAGTTTATTAAGGCGATTCCCATTGTGGTTTCAAGTACGCTTCTTGCATCATTCATTGTTGCAATTTTTATCACGATGCCGATGATTGTAATTTTTCTTAAGGGAGATTTGCCACGTCGAGTTGTCATCTTATTGAGGGTATTTGGAATCCTTGGGGTGATTGGGTTATTTATGGCGATTGCGCCAAAAGGAGTATGGTTTGTGCCGGCGCTGTTGTTGTTTATCGCGACGATGTTTGTCTTTTTTCAAGTAAAAAGTTTCTTATTTAAGAGAGATGAGAAGCACGATTCAGGAAGAGAGAATGCCAGACTCTCTTATTATATTAATCATGGTATTATCAAGTTTGAACGGATTGAAAGAAAATATCGGAGTATTATCAGTCGGATTCTTGCAAAGAGCGAGTATCGCAGGAAAACAATTTTTGCGATTGTAACATTACTCATTTTTTCATTTGTTTTATTGCCTCTCGGTTTTGTGAGAAATGAATTTTTTCCAAAGAGTGATCAGGAATATTTATTTGTTTCTTTAGAAATGCCATCAGGTACAGCACTTGCCATAACTGAAGAGGAAGCATTATGGATGCTTGATAAGGTTCGTTATGTTGATGATGTTGAATTTGCGACAGCTGCGACACGACTCGGCTTTAGTGCGGAAACCGGTGGATTTGCTGGAGGGACAGACAATGTCGCGTTAATCAGTATTGTTTTACCTCCCGAGCATGATCGAGATCGTTCATCCATTGATATTGCCGAAGAATTACGTTTGCAATTTGCAAAGTATCAAAAAGGGACGATTTCAGTTACTGAAGTAACAGGGGGGCCACCTGCGGGGAGTGATTTGCAAATTAAATTATCGGGTGACGATTTGCAAGTTCTTGATACGTACGCAAATAAGATTCAGGAATATCTTAAACAACAACCAGGAGTTATCAATATCGAAAAATCAATAAAACCAGGAACGAGTAAAATTGTTTTTGTTCCTGATTATCAAAGTATGCTTGATGCTGATGTTTCTGTGCAGCAAGTGGGAGGTGCAATCAGGGCGTTTGCGACAGGTGTAACCGTTGATGAAAGCGTGCAAGTAGTTGAAGGTTCAGAGAAGAGTCAGGAAGTTGTGATTCGAACCAGTAGTGGTCTCCAATTATCAAAAGGATTACAAACGATGTCCGTCCCGACACAAGATGGGGCGATTCCAATTACTTCTCTTGGTTCATTTGTCCTTCGGCCAAATCCGACACAAATTACTCGTGAAGAAGGAAAACGGACACTTTCGGTATCTGCAAGTGTGACACAAGGAAAATCTATTAGCGAAACGAACGCCGAACTAGAAGTGTTTGCCGATAATAAGTTAGAACTTCCTGAAGGATATTCATGGAGCACCGGCGGCGTGAATGAAGAAAATACCAATTCGGTGAACTCAATCCTTCTGGCGATGGTATTATCCTTTTTCCTGATTATCGTGACGATGGTTTTGCAATTTTCTTCATTCCGCAAGGCGTTTATTGTGATGCTGGTAATTCCACTTTCAATTTCGGGCGTATTTATTATCTTTGCATTGACGAATACGCCACTTTCATTTCCTGCTCTCATTGGTGTTTTGGCGCTTTTTGGTATTGTGGTGAAAAATGCGATTTTGGTGGTTGATAAAATTAATCAAAATTTGAAACAAAACATGCCGCTTACTGAAGCGATTGTTGACGGATCGGCAAGTCGTCTTGAACCGATTGCTTTAACCAGCTTTGCAACCATTGTTGGTCTCATTCCGATTACTTTGTCAAATCCGTTGTGGCAAGGATTAGGTGGAGCGATTATGGCAGGGCTCTTTTTTTCAGGGAGCATCATGCTTTTCTTTATACCGGTGGTGTATTATGTGATGTTTCATAAAGATTCCTCTTGACCCCATATCTAAAATCATTCTTAATTAATGTATGGAAAAGCAAATTGAGGCGGTTGCTTCTGCTCCCGCTATTGTTCTTGAAAAGAGTCTTGATGCAACAAAAAGGCTCGGAAAAGATGCTACAGAAATAACCCGTATTAAAAAAGCACGAAATTTTTGGCGCAATCTTGGACCAGGGCTCATCACCGGAGCTGCCGATGATGATCCGTCTGGAATTGCGACCTATTCTCAAACAGGTGCGCAGTATGGATTTCAGCTGTTATGGCTTGCAGGATTTACCTTTCCTTTGATGTCTATTGTTCAGGAAATGTGTGCAAGGATTGGTTTGACCACAGGTCGGGGATTAGCCGGCAATATCAGAATTAATTATCCAAAGTGGGTATTGTATTTGTGCGCGTTGTCTTTGTTTGTCGCAAATACTCTTAATATTGGTGCAAACATTGGT
>DATIGJ010000091.1:0-5547 GCA_035454765.1 Patescibacteria group bacterium | reverse complement strand
CACCATGCCGGAACGATTGACAAAAGCGACTGATCATATCCAGGAACAGATTGCGCTTGTGAAACAGTTAGAAGAAAAAGGATTTACCTATGTCATTTCAGACGGTGTTTATTTTGATACCGCAAAATTTGAAGATTATGGTAAGCTTTCAACCCTGGATAAAAAAGATGAAGGTGTTGCACGGATTGAGGAAAATTCAGCAAAAAGAAACCCTCGCGATTTTGCTCTCTGGAAATTTTCTTATCCGCATGGACGAACCTTTGATCCAGCGCAAGATGACAAAACACAAAAACGGCAAATGGAATGGAAGAGTCCGTGGGGTAAAGGATTCCCCGGATGGCATATCGAGTGTAGTGCTATGAGTATGAAATATCTGGGTGAGACGTTTGATGTTCATACTGGTGGGATTGATCATATACCTGTGCATCATACCAATGAAATTGCACAATCGGAGGCAGCGACAGGAAAACAATTCGTTGATTATTGGGTACATACTGCGTTTATGCTTGTCGCAGGACAAAAGATGAGTAAAAGTCTTGGTAATATTTACAAAATTTATGATCTCGAAAAACAGGGTTATGAACCGCTTGCTTTGCGATATTTGTATATGCAAACGCATTATCGTCAAGAAATGAATTTTACCTTTTCAGCACTTGAGGCAAGCGAAAATGCGTTAAAGAATCTTTTTGAAGAAGTAATGAAGTTTGATGAGCCGGAAGGACGACTTGCTGAATATGAAGAGCGATTTTTAGAGGCACTCAATGAAGATTTGAATATGCCAAAAGCACTTGCAGTTGTGTGGGAAATGGTCAAGTCAAACAAACCGTCCGGCGCCAAAGCAAACAGTCTTTTCAAAATGGATGAAGTTCTTGGGTTTAACATAAGAGAATTTACCGAGAAGATAAAACGGGAGGAAGGTATTATTCCGGGACATGTTAGACGCTTGGTTGAAGAAAGACAACATCTTCGCAAACAAAAACAATTCAATGCAGCGGATCAACTCCGTGCAAAAATCGAAAAACTTGGTTACGAAATTGAAGATACCAAAAAGGGCATCAAAGTAAAAAAGAAGATATAAGTATCCCCATCATGTTTTTTGAAAGATATCTCAGAAGGGATCGTGGTTTATCTCCTCAGGAATTATTGGATACGACGTTTGTTTGTTTTCAAGATGGAAGAAGAAAAGTAGGAAATTTTATTTCTCCTCGTTGGAGACTCTCGATTCAAGAAGTGACAGAAGAAGGAATACCTCGTTTAGTAATTAGAAAATCAAGTAATCGTCCATTTCAAAATACAGGAGAGTTAGCAATTATCGCACCTAGTCCTGGATCGTTAAGTTATTTTAAGATCGTTAATGGGAGAGTAAGGGAATCATTTATTAATTCGCGAATTGCAGTAAATAAGATAAATGGTCTTCTTAGTGAAGCTGTTATAGTTTAGTTTTTTTTGCAACTAAAAAACTAATTAATAAATAGATAAGGAGTAGTTGCCAAAAAATAATTGAAATAAGCGTTGTACTTAAGAATAATCCTACTGCTTCACGTTGAAGTCCGTAAACACTTATAAGTAATGAGCCTATTTTTGCTGAAATCAAAAGAATAAGTACTGCAATCATGGGAGAAAAAATGACCGGTAAAAGGATTGGACGCTTGATTGTTTCTTGTACTGATTTATAAGGAGAAAAGGTTAATCCCAAAAGTGTTTTGGTCCAGATATAACTCGTGTATACAAAAAAGATTTTTGTTTTCATGGTGTTGGTAGTAAAGAATTCGCCCGAAAAAGATATAAAATAGCATCAGTATAATTATCTCCGAATATCCAGCGGAGAAGAAGTGTCAGAAAAAATGCCAGAGGAATCAGATATCGCCACGGATGGCGACTTAGCCATTTGACGACAAAAGCAAAAAACGGAATACTCTGCATTGCTTGTTCTTGTTCTGCCGCTCGTTGTTGCAATGTTTGTAAAAATTCACGTTCGTTCATAGAGTTTGATGAATTGTTGTCGTGCGCGATAGAGGAGAGATTCGGTAGCTTTTGGTGAAAGATGCAAGACAAGTGCTATTTGTTTGATTGGAATTTGTTCTTCATAATGCATATGAAGAATATTACGATACTTTTGTGAAATATTTTTCATTGTTGTTTCAATTCTATCCCGTATTTTATTTTTTTCCAGAATAAATTCCGGTTGTTGCAATTCTGCGGCGATCAAATCGAGATAGGGAATTTGTGATAAAAGAAATGATTTAATCTTTTTTTTACGGTAGTAATCTACGGTCTTATTATGCGCGATTTTATAAAGCCATGTTTTTAGGTTCTTTTTGTCACGCAGCATGGGATAGGAATCAACAGCATCCATGAACACGTCATTGAGTATTTCCTGTGCGATTTCCTGTGGTAAATGGTTTTTTAAATAACGAAGAATATGAGGGGCGTAGGTTTTGTATAAAGAAATGATTGCTTGCTCGTCCATATGAGTATTATAGAATGAAACGAATGATTTAGCAAAAATTTACGACTATACAAATACGGGGTAGTATTCCCTGAATTTTTTGATGAATTTACGAGCCTATCAATCAGCAGAAGAAAGAAGAATAGCTTTAGAAAAAGAATTAAAAAAACAATTTTCCCATGTTAGTAATTTTTCGTTTGATGAATCTATCGTTTCAACAAAAAATTGTGAGAATTTGATTGGTGCGACACACATTCCTCTTGGCGTTGCTGGACCTCTAAAAGTCGAAAGTCAAAAGTCGAAAGTCAAAAATTATTTTATTCCTCTTGCAACGACAGAAGGGGCATTGGTTGCATCAATAAGTCGCGGATGTAAAGTTGTAACAGAGTCGGGTGGCGTTTCTGTTTTTATCGAGCGTTCGGGAATGACACGGGGACCTGTTTTTGCAACGGGTTCTCTCAAAAAAGGAAAAGAGGTAACGTTATGGATTAAAAAAAATATCACTCGATTAGAAAAAATTGCTCAAACAACATCGTCCCACATTATGTTAACTGACATTATGATCCGTCCTGTTGGTGAATATCTTTTTGTCCGATTTTCTTTTGATACGCAAGATGCGATGGGAATGAATATGGTAACGATTGCAACAGAAAAACTCGTTGCAGAAATAAGTAACGCGACAAAGATTGATTGTATATCTGTTGCGGGAAATTTTGATATTGATAAAAAGCCGGCATGGTTGAATGTGATCAATAATCGTGGTTTTGTGGCGTCGGCAGATATTGTGATAACAAAAGAGCTGGTTAAAAAAAATTTGAAAACAACATCGGAAAAGATCTTTGATGTCTGGCTTGCAAAATGCATGATCGGTTCTGCGATGAGTGGTTCACTGGGATTTAATGCCCATTTTGCAAATATCATCGCCGCATTATTTCTTGCAACGGGGCAAGATCCGGCACACGTGGTCGAGGGAAGTTTGGGGATTACTACTATCAAAGTTCTGAAAAACGGTGATTTATATGTTTCAATTTATTTGCCAGCATTACTCGTTGGCACCGTTGGCGGAGGAACACATCTTGCAACACAACAAGAATCGTTGGCTCTTTTGGGAGTTTCAACAAGTGAAGCATTAGCAGAAGTCGTTGCTGGAACGGTGCTCGCAGGAGAGTTATCACTTTTAGCAAGTCTTGCTGAGGGAACTTTGGCAAAAGCACACAAGAAGTTGGGGAGAGGAATTAAATAAATGTCAAATGTCCAATATCAAATGACAAATAACAAATGAATTATTAGAAATTGGATATTTGTTATTGGTAATTATTTGAAATTCATTATGGTTGGTATTATTTCATACGGGACATATATTCCAAAATATCGAATCAAACTTTCGGATATTGCTGAGGTATGGCAGAAAAATCCTGAAGAAATTATCGCGGGATTAAAAATTGTAGAAAAATCAGTTCCAGGGATTGATGAAGATGCGGTAACGCTCGCTATTGAAGCAGGGCAAAAAGCACTTGCTATGGGAAGAATTGCTGCAGACAAAATCGGTTCTGTGTATTTCGGCTCTGAAAGTCATCCTTATACGGTTAATCCATCATCATCTATTGTCGCTGAATATTTAGGTGTTGGTAATGATTATTTTGCAGCTGATCTGGAATTTGCGTGTAAAGCAGCAACTGCCGGCATGCAGGCGACGGTCGGGTTATTAAAAAGTAAAGAAATTGATTATGGTTTGGTAATCGGCAGTGATACTGCACAGGGAAAACCGCATGATGCACTTGAATATACTGCAGCAAGCGTTGCTTCTGCATATCTTTTGTCACATAAAAAAAAAGAAGTTATTGCTACTGTTTCTGATATGACATCATTTACTTCGGATACGCCGGATTTTTGGAGACGGGAAGGAGCACGATATCCCTCACATTTCGGACGATTTTCAGGAGAGCCAGCATACTTTACTCATGTCGTTTCCTGCGGGAAAAAATTGTTGTCTCGTTCAAAAATGAAACCGTCTGATTTTGATTATTGTGTATTTCATATGCCCAACGGAAAATTCCCCCGAGTCGCAGCAAAAAAATTAGGATTTACTCCGGAACAGTTGGCACCATCTCTGGTTGTAGAAACTGTGGGAAACGGTTATTCTGCAACGGCACTTTTGGGACTGGCTGCAGTACTTGATATTGCCAAACCAAAACAAAAAATCTTTTTTGTCTCATACGGATCAGGTGCAGGATCTGACGGATTTATTTTTGAAACAACAACACATTTGCCATCAAAACAAAAAGAAATAATTCCTGTTATAAAACAACTTGCGAAAAAGACGTATATTTCATATGCACAATATTTAAAACAAAAACATATAATTTAGGGATTAGGTTTGAGAAGTTAGGGATTAGTACAAGATAGACTATGAAAATTAATGTAATTGGTATTGCGACAACACAATTTGGTGAATTATGGAAATCGTCTCCGCGTGTCCTTGCAAAAGAGGCGATGAGTAATGCACTTGCTGATGCAAAGAAGAAACCACAGGATATTGATGCATTGTTTGTTGGAAATATGTTGGCAGATCTTTTGGGACACCAAGCAAACGTTGGATCATTATTTGCGGAAGCATTAGGTGTTTCAGTTCCTGCATTTCATATTGAGGGTGCATGTGCATCAGGAGGACTTGCTCTTCATGCTGCTATAAATGGTATTTTGGCAGGTCAGTATGAGACTGTTATGGTATTGGGGGTTGAGAAGATGACTGATTGTCAACCCGATGAAATTACCTCGGGACTTATGGCAGCAGGGAGTGATGAAGAACGATTATCAGGGATAACCTTTCCTGGAATTTATGCATTGATGGCAAAAGAATATATGGAACAGTATGGTGTTTCGGAAGAAGCATTGGCGAGTGTCTCTGTTAAAAATCATTATCATGGGAGTCTTAATGCAAAAGCGCAATTTCAAAAGCCATATACCCTTTCCGATATTATGAAAAGTACAAAGATTGCTGATCCGTTAAAACTGTTAGAATGTTCACCTGTTTCAGATGGAGCAGCTGCTGTTATTATTTCTTCAAAATCCAACGGAGCAAAAAAGAAAGCAGTTTC
>DATIGJ010000090.1:0-4060 GCA_035454765.1 Patescibacteria group bacterium | reverse complement strand
TTCCGAGCAAAATTGCGATCAATTCTTCGTCGGTAAGATTTGCTGACCCTGCTGACAAAAGCTTCTCCTGCGGCCGCGTTGCTAGAGGAAAATCCTTCATACGAAGCGACTTCCGCTTTCCCACAAAAGATACTCTTGCATTTCGCATCATATAAAGTATAGTATAATAAGACATATGGGCAATGTCGACGGTACAACGCAAAAAAAATTGAACGAATTGGCGCTTCGCATTCGCGACGCACGAAGAAATGCACATCTCTCACAAGAGGAACTCGGACAATATATTGGTGTATCCGATAAATCAATCTCAGCCTATGAACAAAGCCGCAGCACACCCCCTATTTCGAAGTTAAAAAAAATTGCCGAGGCAACCAGCCATCCCCTTTCATATTTTACTCAGGAAGAAAACATCGAAGCAATTCTTGCGAGTAAACTTGCCAATATCGAACGTGAGCTTGCCGAAGTCAAAGATCTTCTGAAAGAAAAAGTAAAATAAACTAGACCTACCTCTTGACAGATTAGACGCGCTTCCCGTATGATTAGATCTGTATGAAAGACTTGTATGGAATAATTCTTGTAGACGGCAGTGAAATTATTCTTCGCATTTATCAAACCGAAAACAATCAATGGCAAATGATCTACACCTCAACACAGGATTTAGTAAACAAAAAAAGAGAAAAACTCCTTACCGCGTATGATATCGCCGAAGCCATAGCAGATCTTTTTTCTACTACCTACACACAAAAAGTGATTGAGTGGCGTATTTGTGCCCGTTTTCAGCCTCAAGAAATGATCGGTGAAATCGCTAAAGCAACAGGTCTCAGGGTCGAATATCTTGATCGGACACGGGAACAGGAACTACTCAGTAAAGGAATGTTTACGGAGTTTTGGTAAACAGTTCCCACCATTTCTTCCAATTTGGCCTTGTATCTTGATGCTTTTTATTCCCCCCAGCGCTTGCAGAAAGCACTGCATCTGGAAGCACGACAACCTGCTCTCCTGGTTTGACAAGAAACAGCTTGTTTCGTGCCTCTTCTTCAATAAATTCCGGTTTGTTGACTTCAGTCAGTCGCTTTTTTAATAATTCCTGCTGCTGTTTCTCTCGCGTAAGATTCTGTTGCGCTTTCACCAACAGATCATTTTTCTGCCAGAGGCTATAGATGGAGTGAATAAAACTATTAATCACAAACAGTGATGCAATCAGGATAACAAAAAATCCTATTTTTTTTATGTGCATAATCGGCTATAATTGATTCTCGTATCACTCATTGTATCCTACAAAGGCATGTTTTGCATACTCAGTTTACGAGTGTTACTTGACTATAAAGCAATTTCTTGATATTATGGGACGAACTTATGACAAAAACGATCAAAACGCGTGATGCCCACAAAGAATTCACGGATTTTTTAAAAACAAAAAAACATTCAAGCGCCACCGTCCTTGCCTACGGAAAAGACATTGAACAGTTAACGTCCTTTCTTGAAGAACTTGATAAACATCACATTCATGACGTCGAAAAAGACGATATTCAGGCTTTTTTGGGAAAACTGGCAGAAAAAGGCTATACACCCAAATCACTCTCACGCAAGCTCAATTCAACACGTACTTTTTATCGTTTTCTGAAAGTACAAGAATATATTACTGATGACCCTTCTTTGCTTGTTTCTCATCCACAATATGAACTCGCAGCGCCTCGTATCTTAAAACCAACCGAATATCGAGCACTTCGGGATGCGGCACGAAATGACGCACGAATGTACGCAATCATTGAAATGTTGCTACAAACTGGTATCCGTATCGGTGAACTCGCAGATCTCAGGCTGAGTGATGTGCTTGATGATGCTCTTAAAATCCGCCCACACGAAAAACACGAAGAAAGAATCGTTCCGATGAATAAATCAGCCAAAGAGGCACTTAATCGCTATCTTACCAACAGACCACAAATTCAGGATGACCATATTTTTGTTACCAAATCAGGAAAACCTTTCCTCGTTCGTAATATTCGTACTGCCATTGAACGCTACTTCCGAATCGCAGGAATTGAAAATGCAAAGGTCAATGATCTTCGCCACACATTTGTCGCATATCATTTGAAGCAGGGTGTTTCCCTTGTCCTTCTCTCAAAGATTCTCGGACATAAAAGACTTTCAACAACAGAACGTTACCTTGAATACGTCAAGGAACGAGGCAAAGATACCACAGTACTCAGCGAACTCTAATTCCCCTCTCAAACACACAAAAGTGCGTCTGGCTGGACTCGAACCAACGACATGGTGTGTATAAGACACCTGTTCTACCACTGAACTACAGACGCGTATGGGTATTATAACAGAGGCTAATTCTCGAAACAAACAAAAAAATATTAGAGTTTTGCACGCTTGGCAATCTCCTGCTCGACGACTTCGGCTGCTCTGCCATATTTGAGACGTGAAAGTTCTTTTACCAGCTCAGCAACCCGTTCATTACGCATTGCCTTTTCTTTCGCAAGATCCTTCGTTGTATCAAGGGAAAATGGCGGGACAGGCTCACCACCCACCAGCGTTCGCATATACGCATTGAAGCGGTCAATATTGATCAAATCATTCTCGTTAAACACCGGTTGGAATTCATGAGCAAGATAATTTGCATCTGTGACGCCAACACGGAACGACGTAATGGTACCGACGTTTCCAAAAATCGCGTTTTTGATTTCTTCATCCATTTGTCCAATAAATTGATTCGCAACAATTAAATTCAGGCGGTATTTTCGAGCCTCAGAAAGAATTTGCGCGAAATCCGGTGTGGCAAAATTCTGGAACTCGTCAACATAGAGGAAAAAATCTTTTCGCTGATCCATCGGCATATCCTGACGACTCATCGCGGCGACAAGGATCTTTGGTACCAGAACCAACCCTAAAAAGTTTGAATTTTCTTCGCCAATTTTTCCCTTGGAAAGATTAATAAGCAAAATTTTCTGCTCATCCATCGCTTTTCTGAAATTAAACGCACTATCTGATTGTCCAATAATATTACGGATCATTTTGTTGGTAACAAAGCGTCCAAATTTGGAAACGATATAATCCAACACTTCGGATTTATGGAAATCAGAGGTCTGCGCGATCTGATCTGTCCAATACCGCTTAATAATCGGATCCTGCACCTTCGGCAAGATTTCCTGGACGTAATTCTGATCGGTCAAAATACGAACAACCTCAATAAACGTACTTCCCTTCTCATACATAACCGTCAACATCGCGTTTCGGACAGCGTGTTCAAAACGGGGACCGATAATACCTGTCTTATTCGGATCGAACAACTTATACATAAGACCGATAATCGAATTCGCGACGAAATGCTTCTGTTGTTCATCAGCAGCCTCAAGCATATTAAAACCCATGGGTCGCTCGAGATCAGAAGGATCAAACAAAATAACATCTTCTGCTCGCTTTGGAGGAATAAGCCGCAAGGTATCTTCAATCAAATCACCGTGCGGATCAATAACTGCCACTCCTTCTCCTGCAATAATATCCTGCATAATCATTTGTTTCAGAAACTCTGATTTTCCAGTACCGGTTTTCCCGATGATATAAAAATGTCGCTGTCTATCACCCTTTTCAATAAAGACGGGTCGGGAAAGTCCACGAAAGGTACTTTTTCCTAAATAAACACCTTGGGTGGGTAAATTTGATGGCGCTGGAGCACGTTTGGAATTAAGCCAGTGAATACCTGGCGTAATAATACTTTTATTGGGAAGATGAAAGAGCGTTGCCAGCTCATCGGTTGAAAGAATTGAGGTTGTCTTAATCATCGGAAAGTACCGATAAATAAAATCTTGCATAAAAAGACCTTTAAAACGAATTCTATGCTTCTTAAACGAATTCAATCCAGCATACTGACCAAAAGAATTGATAATGTTGTTCAGATGCGCTTCTGCCGCCTCTTTGGATTTCGAACTGACTACAATACGCACCAGTGCGTCAAATCCAGATTTGCTGATTTTATTCTCAATTCCTTCAAGCTCTTTGCTATCTGCTTTATAACTTGCTTTTTCAGGATTCGCTTCAGCTTTTTTGGTCGTAC
>DATIGJ010000089.1:0-4480 GCA_035454765.1 Patescibacteria group bacterium | reverse complement strand
GTCAAAACCTGAAGGGTAAAACGCTTTATCGTTGTCATGTTTAATGATAAAGTCACAGGACAAGAAATTAATACTCTGAGATATTGAATCTTAGTGTTTTGATAAAGGCGGATAAGAGATTTACGGCTCCTAAGTTTAAGTAATTATATCCAAATATATCAAATCCTATCGTTTGAAAATCTCATGAAATTAACTATTAAGTTATAGGTTTTAAAATTTGTCTACTTTTTTTACTTTTTGTTCTTTGCTATACTTATTTGTATGGAAAAAACTGAGGCTAATTCCTTGAAGAACAAAGCTAGGGGTGGGAAATCCACATACGACCCTTTTTCGATTAGCTTGAAATGGCAATCTAAATGGGAAGAAGAGGGTATTTATCAACCGGATCTTCAGAATGCCAAGAGACCATTCTATAACCTCATGATGTTTCCCTATCCATCGGCTGAGGGACTCCATATAGGTAGTATCTTTACCTTTGGAGGCGTAGATGTGTACGCACGATTCAAGCGTATGCAAGGCTATGACGTCTTTGAGCCTATCGGGCTTGATGGGTTTGGAATCCACTCAGAAAATCATGCGCTGAAGACCGGTACGCATCCTTTTGAGCATGCCAAGACGACAGAAGAAAATTTTTACCGCCAGCTTCATTCGACCGGTATCAGCTTTGCCTGGAAGAATAAACTTGAGACGTATGATCCTGGCTACTATAGATGGACACAGTGGTTATTTATTGAACTTTTTAAAGCTGGTCTTGCCTATAAAAAGAAATCTCCGGTCAATTTCTGTCCATCCTGTAAAACAGTACTTGCGGATGAGCAGGTTATTGACGGGAAGTGTGAGCGCTGTAGTTCAATCGTAGAGAAGCGGGATCTTGAGCAATGGTTTTTCAAAATTACTGATTACGCCGAACGGCTGCTGAATAATATTGAGGGTTTGGATTGGAGTCACAAAGTAAAAGTTGCACAAAAGAATTGGATTGGGAAGAAAACAGGCATCAATATCTCTTATGATGTCGAGGGGATAGGCACAGAAGTAACGGTATTTACGACGCGGCCTGATACTAACTTCGGTGCCACTTTTATCGCAATCGCACCCGAACATCCGTTAGTCATGGAAATTACCACGCCTGAGAATAAGAAAGCAGTGAAAGCATATATTGAACAGTCAGCAAAGAAGTCGGATATTGAGCGTACTGCTGAAGGGAAAGAAAAGTCAGGCGTCTTTACTGGTTCCTATGCGATCAATCAGCTTACCGGTTATAAGATGCCGATTTGGGTATCGGATTTTGTGCTCGTTGGCTTTGGCACAGGTGCGCTTGTTGGTGTTCCTGGCCATGATCATCGGGATTTTGAATTTGCATCCAAATTTGGATTGGAGATTAAGCGTGTTGTTGTGGGCAGTGATGGTGACACTTCGCCAATTACGAAGCTAGAGCAAGTGCAGGAAGAAGAAGGAAAGATGGTTAATTCTGATTTCTTAAATGGTCTTGATATCCACGATGCAACGGAGAAAATCATGGATTACATGGAAGAAAAAGGATACGGCGAACGGGTCAGTACGTACCATCTGCGTGATTGGTTGATTTCAAGGCAGCGATACTGGGGTCCACCAATCCCGATGATTTTCTGTAAAGAATGTCATGATAAAGGAGAGTCATGGTTTACCACTGACGAAGGAAGAAAGCATCATGAGTTGGATCGTGATGATCCCGAGAATCAGCATACCTTTGGTTGGTATCCTGCGCCTGAGTTACCGGTTGAGTTGCCTTACGTAGAAAATTACAAGCCGCTTGGGACAGGCAAAGCTCCTCTTGCAAATTATCCTGATTTTTATGAGGTGAAATGCCCTCGGTGTGGACTTCCTGCTACCCGTGAAACTGATGTTTCAGATACCTTCCTCGATAGTGCGTGGTATTTCTTGCGGTATTTAGCTACTGACTCAGATGAAGCGCCTTTCCCAAGTTCCAAGTTCAAAGTTCAAAGTTCAAAGTTGAATGGGCGCGAGTGTTTTTTGCCGGTGACTATGTATATTGGCGGTGCGGAGCATTCGGTTCTGCATTTGCTTTACGCACGATTTGTTACGATGGTTTTGAAAGATCTTGGCTATCTTGATTTTGAGGAACCGTTTAGTCGTTTCTACGCGCATGGTTTGATCATCAAAGATGGTGCAAAAATGAGTAAGAGTAAGGGGAATGTTATCAATCCTGATGTCTATATCAAAAAATACGGAGCTGATGCAGTACGATGCTATTTGTTATTCTTAGGTCCTTTTAATCAAGGTGGGGATTTTCGTGATTCCGGTATGGATGGCATGAGTCGGTTTCTCAAGCGGGTGTGGAAATTGTTTGTTGATTCTGAGCTTGATGGGAACATGACTCCTGGAGCGATGAGTATGATGAATGAGACGGTAAAAGGTGTTACTGAAGATCTTGAGGAGCTTCGGTATAATACTGCACTTTCGAAGCTGATGATCTGGTATAACTTTTTAGTAAAACAGGAAAAATTGAGTAGGGAAGAAGGGGAAACGTATGTGAAGCTTTTGGCTCCAGTTGCTCCTCATATGACAGAGGAGTTGTGGTCAATTTTTGGTAATGCCTTTTCCGTTCATACCAGTGCTTGGCCGACCTTTGATACAAAAGCAATCGTTCATGAAACGGTGAAGCTTGCCGTTCAGGTAAACGGAAAATTACGTGCAGTTCTCGAGCTCGATCAGGTATCAGCAAAAGATGAGAAGAAAGTCCGCGAGCTCGCAGAAAAAGAGCCTAGCGTGGCTAAATTCCTCGAAGGCAAGTCAGTGAAGAAGTTTATTTACGTCTCCGGTAAAATCCTCAATTTTGTGGCTATCTAGGTGATTGACAACCGCAAATAAAGACCTATAATATGCTTATGACAAGTGAACGATGGCGAGCTTTTAGACAGAGACATATTTATAATACAGAGAGGCAAATGCTTTTCCCAAGTGTAGAAGGTACATGGGTAGATCGTCAATTGGAAAGAGGAGCAAAAGCCTTTGAGAGAAGATCGAAACATGTAGTCAACCTCATTGTAGAGCCAATCAGAAGAAGAGTTGAGCAAGCATATCGGTCAGTTGAACCACAACTGGTAGAAATAAACGAAGAGTTAGGCTTACGTATCGCTACTTATCAAAGAGGAAATTCCACGCTCGTCGTTCATGAGTCGCTCGCAACAGCAGAGAAATTCCCCTTAATTGTTGTAGGTAAGGGAGGATTATTCAGTAATTTTCGGATTAGCGCACCCGAGGATAGAGAAGAACCGATTGATGCGATAGAGATTAAAGGAATTGGTGCAGATACGAGAACAGAGGTGGCTGTGAGGAGGATAAAGGTTGAAGATGCAAAGCTTATTGTTAAAAGCGAAGCTCATATTCCTTTTGTTGTTGCAGATAATGGAGGTAGGGTGGAGCTGAGCGGATCAGTCGGCGAGGCAATAATTGGAATATCGTCCCGTCTTGAAGCAACAAGCGTAGAGCAGTTAACCATGGGTGGTCTTAGTGGTTACTCTGATTCTGCAAAGGCTGATATTAAGGGAAGAATTGGCCATCTTACGCTTAAGGGACAAACATTTGTTGAAGCGGGTGAGATAGGGATAGTGAAGGGGCAGGATACAAGTGGAAAAGATTATGTGATTGTTACAGAATTGCCCTCGCAGATAGATTATACGCCCTTGACACATCTGAGGCTCTATTTAAATAATCGTTTTAGATCTTATAAATTTCCTGAATTTTCTTCGCATTAATTCTACATAAGTTTTTGGTAAAATCCTCAATTTTGTAGTTGGATAATCTGAGTATATCTTTACACAAGTATATAAAACCTTTATGCTAGAGCGAATGGATGGTTCTGCATTGATAGAAAAGTTGAAGCTACATTGGCTACCGATTTCGCTTGGGGTGATTGGGTTTGTTTTCTTACTATATGGTTTGATATATATTGTAATACCTAAAGAAAAGAAAGGGGAAATTACCTTTGAGGCGGCATCGGATGTGTCACCGCTTGCGAAGGAGGCTGAACAGAAACGGTTGATTGTAGACGTCTCAGGGGCGGTCGAAAAACCAGGAGTGTATGATTTGCCGGCAGATGCGAGAGTTCAGGATGCGCTTATTGCTGCGGGAGGAATGAGTAGTCAGGCAGATCGCGAGGCTGTTGCCAAAAATTTTAATCTTGCTGCCAAATTAACCGATGGCGGGAAGATTTATGTGCCGGCCATCGGTGATCCTTCGACCTCACTTCACCTAGGATTCGAGGGGCAAGCTGTTGCAGGGGTTAATGTTTCGGGTTTGATCAATATCAATACGGCTTCTGCATCAGATTTGGATACTCTTTCTGGAGTTGGTCCAGCAACGAGTGAAAAGATTATCAATAATCGTCCCTACAGCTCGATTGAAGAGTTAGTCTCCAAAAAAGTAGTCGGGCAGAAGGTATTTGAGGATATTAAGGAGAAGGTAAGTGTCTACTAATTTA